>NZ_JBFPEZ010000029.1:0-3049 GCF_040838225.1 Xenorhabdus sp. SGI246 | reverse complement strand
TTTTCTCTCACTGGCCTCAGCGGCTTGTATCAGCACAGCGTCGGTCAGTGGTGGCGCATTATAGGGGGTTTTCCGGCGCTGACAATAGTTTTTTTGCAATTTCACTTTCAAGCGCACATTTTTTAATCCAATTAATATAAAATTCACCCACCAAGTATAAAATTAACGCTAATCTCCCATTGCATGGTGATCTTTTCCTCAATAACATCTCATATAATTGTTACCCTCTTTTACTACTATTGAGATTTTTTATGTCTACTGTTTTGCGTCAATACTTAAAATTACGGCCTAAAATTGGTCAAAGAGTCATGTTAGACCCTACATCTATCGTGATTGGAGATGTCAAATTAGCGGATGATGTAAGCATCTGGCCACTGGTGGTCATCCGTGGCGATGTAAATTACATTTCTATTGGTACACGTACAAATATCCAAGATGGCTCTATTTTACATGTTACACATAAATCACCTAATAATCCCAATGGCTTCCCTCTAATCATAGGTGAAGAAGTCACTATCGGTCATAAGGCAATCTTACACGGTTGTACGATTGGAAACCGAGTGTTAATTGGAATGGGTGCAATTGTATTGGATGGAGCTGTCATTGAAGACAACGTCATTATTGGAGCGGCTAGCCTTATTCCACCAGGAAAAACATTAGAGAGTGGATATCTGTATATAGGTAGCCCCGCCAAACAAGTAAGAAAACTTAAACCTGAAGAACTGGAAGGGCTTCTTTATTCTGCTAATAACTATGTCCGTTGGAAAGATGATTACTTAGCAGATACATCAGAAGGTAAAGAGTAACACCCAAATTGATCATCTATTCCACTCAGGATGACTTTTTCAAACTCTTCTTCCAAATCCCAACGATATTGGCGAAATAAATCGAGTGGATGAAGCTCTTTACCATACCGATGAATTAACTCATCGGTACTAATCAAACACTGTACCAATAAACCACCAACTACAGCAGGGAATATAACTTTGCTTTCCTGCTCATTCCATTCTTCGCGATCAGGAAATTGAATAGCTTGATTCATGTGTGTAATTCTTTCCTTAAAGTAGTTAAAATAGGTTCTACTTTTGGTAATATACCATGCCAAAGCTCAAAAGCATGTGCCGCCTGTCCCACCAGCATTCCTAACCCATCAGCCAAACGTGAGACATTATTTCTCTTAGCAAAATCAAGGAAAGGAGTTAATCCCTGCTGATAGTACATATCGTAACAAGCACTATTATTATAAAAAATCGATGGTGATATTCTGGGAATACTCCCACTAAGACCAGAGGCTGTTGCATTGATGACAAGATCAAAATCCGGAGACAAGAGAGATTTTATATCAATTGCCTGGATATGGCCCAATACAGAAAATTTATCCGCTATTGCTTGTGCACGTGCGAATGTACGGTTAGTGATAGTAATCTTACAGCCTAACTCTAATAAGGGAGAAATTACCCCTTTTGCGGCACCACCAGCCCCTATAATCAATATATGCTGCCCTTGGCTAATAAAATTGAGTCGTTGCAAGTCTGCCAATAATCCGACACCATCAGTGTTATCACCAAGAATCTGGTTATCTTCAACTATTTTTAAGGTATTAACTGCACCACTGAGTTTTGCGCGTTTAGTCAATTTATGTGCATATTCATAAGCACGTTCTTTAAAAGGAACGGTAATGTTCGCTCCTAAACCACCCCGCATAAAAAATTGCTCCAACGATTGTTCAAAATGCTCTATTGGTGCAAGTACCCGCCCATATTGATGCTCAATTCCCGTTTGCTCAGAAAATAATCGATGAATATAAGGGGATTTACTGTGAGCAATCGGATTACCAAAAACCGCAAAATTATCCATTATTCCCTACCCTTGTCGATATAGTTTACCTGTCAAAGCATCCCTGATTTCTGATGGATTTTTACGTCCACCAACTTCCCCTGCTAAGACAGGAAAATCGTTTCCAAATTGTCGACGAACTTCTTCTGCACTCCGGCACGGCTCCAATCCACTTAAATTTGCACTGGTCGATACAAGAGGTTTCTCATAAAGGGAACATAATTGTCTAACTAAAGGATGATCTGTAACTCGAACAGCTAATGTTGAAAATTTCCCCGTCAACCATTTTGGTGTTGTCGCTTTGGCTGGAATAACCCATGTCACCGGCCCCGGCCAAAAAGAAAAAACTGTCTTTTTTTGTTCATCATCTAACTGTTCATCATTAATATAGGAATATAAACGATCATAGCTATCAGAAATAAGGATCAGACCTTTTTCCCAAGGCCTTTTTTTCAGCAATAATAGTTTGTTAACCGCTGTTTCACTGTCAGGATCACAACCCAACCCAAACACAGCTTCTGTCGGATAAGCAATCACTTTTTCTTCTTTTAAGGCAGTAATAATTACATCAAATTTAGGTGAGACTTTATTACTCATTTTATTTCTCGGTTCTAATGAATTGCTGCTTGCTACACAATTTACTAGCACAAAACAATTTAATGCCTTGAACTGTTTTCTTCTCTATCAACAAGGGATAATGACAAAACTCACATTTCCCAGATATTGGTTTATTGTTCAGTGTAAACTGACATTCGGGATATCGATTACAAGCATGAAATGTTTTACCAAATCGTGACTTACGCTGCAGTAATTTGCCTTGCTTACATTGAGGGCAATTAATTGAAGTATCATCAGGTTTATCGATGATTTCCGTATGATCACATTCAGGATAAGTGCTACAGCCAATAAACATGCCGTACCTTCCTTGCCGTAAGACCAAGGTAGAGCCGCACTTCGAACAAGTTTGTCCTTCTAATTCTTTGACAATATGTCCATCTGAAGATGCTTTTAGCGACCGAACATAACAGCATGACGGATAATTAGAACAGGCATAAAATGGACCATGAGTTCCGTTGCGGATCACTAATTCAGCACCACAATCAGAGCAAAGTTCCGTTTCCTTTATCACAAAAGGTATCTTTTTAGACATATCCTACTCTCTGAATATTAGCCATCATAACTGGAAAACTATATTTAACGCGATGCTCGACTT
>NZ_JBFPEZ010000028.1:0-34590 GCF_040838225.1 Xenorhabdus sp. SGI246 | reverse complement strand
CTAACCATTGGAAGCATAACCAAAAATGGAACTCATTACCAACGGTACAAAGATGGCTACTGAGAAGGAAATGGGGTATGAGCCATCACTACTTATCGAAATGATAAAGCACAGGGAAAACGGCCGAATTATCAACCGTGCATTAGTCGAAAAGGATCGCACTGACAGACTCAATGGGCAGGAGTTTGATTTTCCCACGTTCCAGACGTTCGCACCACACTTTGATTTTCTTAACATTGGCGGTAAGCACTTCGATTCTATGGAACAGCACGATAGTGCAATCCTGTTTGCCAATGAAATTACGGATGATGGATTCCAGTATGAGAAACGCCAGAGAGAAATTTTGTGCGAAGAAATAAAAGGATTGTTTGTAAAACTGGGACTGGATGGCAATAGCTCAGAAGCAAAAGCACAACGATTAGACGTGATGGAAGATGTTTTCGGCACCAGAAGCTGGACTGCTATTGAGGGAATGAATAGCGAAATTTTAAAACAAGGATACGGCAAAATTAAATCTATGGCTATGGAGAAACAATCCAATGAGCCAGTCACCGAATAAATATTTTGAAGGTAGTCCGTGCAAGTTAGGCCATACATTAAGGTACGTTGGAAATAAATGCTGCGTTGAATGTCATAAGGAGTCAGGCAGGAAAGCAGAAAGAACCCTAAAAATCGTGAACGGATATCAAGGGGAAGCATTTACCTACCTACCGATTTTCAGCACCGAGTATTTGTGCTCGGTAATCCAAATAGAACCCTCTAACCCCAACCCTATCACTACGCTGCTGTGCGGCGGGAGGATTATTATGTCTGAAAAAATAGTTATGTACGACTCACCAGAAGCGGCTCAAATTAAAACCGTTACTGGTTGGGTATGCCGCGATGGTCATTTTTGGGCTAATGATGAACATATGGCCCGTTATTCTGGCTCGACTCATCGCAAATGCAAAAACAATCCAGAACATCCCGCTGTTCGCAAAGGGGATTATTGCGGACTCTGCCGTGAGAACCAGCGGAAAGCAAAGTTTAATGCGATGGAACGTAAACAGTGGGATTGGGATACACCGCTTGTTATTTTCGGTACTGACCAATATTTTTGGGATTCAGATGATCTCCATGACTATTGTGACGAGCATGAAACAACCCTCTCAGAATTGCAGCTTGTTATCTGTGAACCTAATTATCCCGATGAAATAAATGGGACGGACTATTTTTGTGACGTTTTGCCAGAAGGTGGTGAATTGCCGGAGGAATTACAGCGGGCGTTCGACGCCCTGAATGCCGTTATTCGCAGTAGCAACCCATTGTCATGGTCAGAGGGCCAATATGCAGCAATAGTTCCTGAATCTAAGGAGGCTGTTTATGTACACCCCATGGAACCCGAATCCAAAAGCAATCCTGAGAGTTAACGACCCCTATCCCATTCCGACACACTGTCGATATTGCGGCAGGCACGTGATGATTGAACATCACCTGAATGTTTTTAAACGCATCCATGATAACCGCTGGCCGTGGCTATATCACTGCTGGACATGTGGTGCACGTGTGAGCATTCATCCGGGAACGGATATCCCGATGGGGTCACTGGCAGATAAGAAAACTCGACAAGCGAGAGCATCGGCTCACCGATACTTTGATGATGTCGTGAGGAGTCGTAATTTAGAGCGCACGGAAGCGTACAGATGGTTAGCAAATGAATTAGGCATCAGTATCAATGAATGTCACTTCGGCTGGTTCGATACTGATATATGTAATAAAGCTGAGAGTATATGCAGGAGGTTAGGATGAGTGTTGAATTTAAGAATAATACTACGGACGATATAGCAAGCAGATTAAAAATAGCAGCGAGAATAGCAAAAACATATAACGGCAATGAAATTACAGTTAACTGTGATGAATTAATAAAACTTTGTGAGGCTGCAAAGAAACTCGCTGAATATGAAAATATGGAGCCTGTGGCCTATATGATATTTGATGAGAATCTCAATGAGCCTATGGCGTATAAGGACAGTAAGGAAGAAGCGGAAAAGTCCTTATCATTTTATCGGCGATTATGTTGTTGCAAGATAATTCCCCTCTACCGCCACCCAAACAAATAACGAGAATATAGATATGAAACAAGTCCAAGCAATGACAACTTTAGTATTAATTGATGGAATAACTTATCAATTAGTGTTACCAGAAAATATTATTGCACTACAAGCCAAACAAGCATTAATGATTGCTCAAGAGTTTGGCGGTGTCATTGTTCCATGTAATTTTGTAAATATTAAACCTATGGAAGTAGTTGGGTTGCCATTTAATATAAGTAGCAACGAGGATATGGAGAATGAAGACAGACTTCGGAGGCAGTAATACTCCTAAAGAACTGCGTAACCTCTGGCAAACTCCTCTCTCGTTATTTAAAGCACTCAACCTCGAATTTAAATTTACCCTTGATGCGGCTGCATCTGCTCAAAATACCCTGTGCACACGTTATCTCACGGAACGGGATAATGCACTGAAATGTGACTGGGTAAGTCACGGAGCAATATTCTGTAATCCACCTTATTCCAATATTAAGCCGTGGGTAGAAAAAGCCGCTATCGAATGCCAAAAGCAATTACAGCCAGTTGTTATGCTGGTTCCCTCTGATACCTCAGTCGGCTGGTTTAAATTGGCATTAGAAACAGTGGATGAGGTCAGATTAATTACGGGTGGAAGAGTTCAATTTGTACCGGTGGGAAAGAGAAAAAGAAATTCTAATACAAAAGGTTCAGTGCTTTTAATTTGGCGACCATTTGTTACTCCACGCAGAAAAATAACCACTGTAGATAAAGAATATCTATTCAATATAGGTAATAACGAAATAAGGAAAATAGCATGAACACACCAAAAATAAAAATCGAAATGACCAGAACCGCAGCGGAAGAATTTACAATTCCACTCTACACCGTCCCAAGTGAAATGCTGTCAGATTTTGTGATAGATAAAGTAGTACCAGGCTTGCAGCAAATTGGATTTCCAGAATCGGATATCGAAGTACTCATCACCGATGACTAACGAATTCGAGAACGCAAAGAGGAAGGTGGCGAGGGATTGCCTTAAGGAACTTGATAACCTATCCAAGTACGACGATAAATTAGTAACCGCAATTCTAGATAAATACACCCCAAAGTTTAAACCACTCAACCACATGAGATTCAGCGCTAAATCAGTGCTGGCTTATTATGTACGGACTATTCGGAAGGAAATGAAAGGTGGATAGATATTCTCTAACATTTGACGAAGCATGTGATTTTATTGGCATATCACAACCGACATTGAGAAATTGGATTAGAACAGGCCGATTGGTGGCATCAAAAAAAGATCCAAACAAAGAAAAGTCCCCTTACATCATAACTCGGCAAAATTGTATTGCCGCATTAAACAATCCGATCCACACTGTAACCGTGAGCGCGGTTGACGCTAAGGAAGGTAATAAATGTCAATATTCCGCAGAAACAAGACCTGGTACGCCGACATCACAATACCGGGCGGCAAGAGAATTAAACAGTCTCTTGGCACAGAGGACAAGCGGCAAGCGCAGGAATTGCACGACAAATTAAGAGCTGACTTATGGAGAGTTGACAAGTTAGGTGATTACCCTGATATCACATTTGAGGAAGCGTGTGTCAGGTGGCTAGAGGAAAAGTCTGAAAAGAAATCAATAGACAAAGACAAGGGGGTGATTGGTTTTTGGTTGATTCACTTTTCTGGCGTGATCATAAAAAACATCACGGCAGAGAAGATATATGTTGCAGTAGCAAAGATGGAAAATCGAAAACATTTGGAGAACTGGCGGTCTAAGTGTGAAGCTAATAAAAGAAAGGGTAAAGATATTCCTGTTTATACCCCTAAGCCAGTAGCTAAAGCTACAAAGGCATTGCACTTATCGTTCATTAAGTCATTGCTTAGAGCGGCAGAACGTGAATGGAAATGGATAGACAGAGCGCCAATCATTAAAACTAATCAACCTAAAAATGGACGAATACGATGGATAGAACACCATGAAGCAAAAAGACTGATTGATGAATGTCCAGAACCGTTAAAGTCTGTTGTCAAATTTGCTTTATCTACCGGGCTTAGACGTTCGAATATCATTGATCTGGAGTGGCAGCAAATCGATATGCAGAGAAAAGTTGCATGGATTTACCCAGAAGATAGTAAGTCAGGCAGGGCTATAGGCGTAGCCCTAAATGACACAGCATGCCAGGTTTTACGTAACCAAATAGGCAATCATCAAAAATGGGTTTTTGTGCATAAAAAATCAGCTAATCGGAGTGATGGAACGAAAACGCCGTCCATTCGAAAAATGCGAGTCGATGATAATAAAGCGTGGAACTCTGCATTAAAGAGAGCAGGGATAGAAAATTTCAGGTTCCACGACTTAAGACATACATGGGCCAGTTGGCTAGTGCAGGCAGGCGTTCCGTTATCAATTTTGCAGGAAATGGGAGGATGGGAATCAATTGAGATGGTTCGTCGATACGCGCATTTAGCGCCAAATCATTTAACTGAACACGCAAGGCATATCGATGTGATCTTTGGCACTCATGTCCCATCTGCGTCCCAATCCTTAGTAATGACTGAGGTAAATGTCATGTAACTAATTGATAATTCTGGTGGCCCCTGCTGGACTTGAACCAGCGACCAAGCGATTATGAGTCGCCTGCTCTAACCACTGAGCTAAGGGGCCGTTGAAGTGGGAGGATTATACGGTACTGTGTGGCACCAGGTCTAGCCCTCAAAATTCATATGCGTGTTTTATAGACAAAAATCGGTGCTTTTTAACGTATTTAAACTATTTATAGTTACTATAAAATATTTTTTAGTGATACTGGCTGCTTTTTTGATAAATTTCTCTGGTTATTTATTGTATCTTGATTATTGTTTGAACATAAAAATATTGTTGGTTATGTTTCGTATTTTTTGATTTGAAACCGTTCTTATATTTCCTGTAAAAATATTTTGTAATTCAAATATGAGCACAAACAACTTATCAGAGGCTGTTTTGGCCCATCGTAAACTGGAAGACTATTTCTTCTCGTCTATCAGCCGAATGTATCAGCATATCGGCACCGGGGTTCGAGCTTATGTAACAGGTGTTGAGACTGATGCATTAAATTTTTTGCTGCTGGTAGATGAACATGAACAAACCGCAGAGGAACTAAAAACAGGGATTCGGTTACTTGATGAGAAAACGAATGTTCCGTTTTTGATTGTTACCGCAGTGCCAGGTAGTCAGGTTTTAGCGGTTATTCAGCAGGCAGGGTTTGTGTTTGATCCTGATAGCATAACCACCGTCATGCAGCTCGATTTGATGAATTGGAATATGGTGGATGAGGGTGTTGAAAGATATGAAATCCAGCGTGTTGACCATTGTTTGGTTGATTGGGCTATTCCGGTAGAAAGTGCATTTGAAACAGGTCATTTTATTTCCGGGCAGTATCAGCAATGTCATCAGATGGCATTGCATGCTGGAAAATGTCTGCAACATTACGTCCTGTATATAGATAGTCAGCCAATCTGTGCCTTAACTTTATCAAGGCTGGACAATATCATCCGTCTTGATGATATCAGTACAGTGAAGGAAAAGAAGAAAAGGGGATATGCTTCTGCTTTGATTAACTATGTATTGAAAGAAGCTAAGCTGCATAACGCGGCTATGTGTTATCTGGAGGCTTCGCGTGATGGAAATGGCTTATATCGTCGCATCGGTTTTAAACCATTATTTGAATGTCAGGGATTTATTCGTGAAGAAAAGGCTATGCATGAATAATAAAAAAGCGTCTGTCGGAACAGACACTTTTCAGGTTTGCTCCCTTGATTAGTCGTCAAGGAAGCTGCGCAGTACTTCCGAACGGCTTGGATGACGCAGTTTGCGCAGAGCCTTAGCCTCGATCTGACGAATACGCTCACGGGTTACGTCAAATTGTTTACCAACTTCTTCCAGTGTATGGTCAGTGTTCATATCGATACCAAAACGCATACGCAGAACTTTCGCTTCACGTGCAGTTAAGCCTGCCAGCACATCGTGGGTAGCAGAACGCAGGCTTTCTGAAGTGGCAGAGTCCAGCGGCAGCTCCAATGTGGTATCTTCAATGAAATCACCGAGATGTGAATCTTCATCATCCCCAACTGGTGTTTCCATGGAAATGGGTTCTTTGGCAATTTTCAGTACCTTGCGGATCTTATCTTCCGGCATCAGCATACGTTCTGCCAGCTCTTCCGGTGATGGTTCACGTCCCATTTCCTGTAGCATCTGACGGGAAATACGATTGAGTTTGTTGATCGTCTCAATCATATGTACAGGAATACGAATGGTACGGGCCTGATCCGCAATAGAACGGGTAATAGCCTGACGGATCCACCATGTAGCATAAGTTGAGAACTTATAACCACGGCGGTATTCAAACTTATCAACCGCTTTCATCAGGCCGATATTACCTTCCTGGATCAGGTCAAGGAATTGCAGACCACGGTTGGTGTATTTCTTGGCAATCGAAATAACCAGACGTAAGTTTGCTTCAACCATTTCTTTCTTCGCACGGCGAGCTTTTGCTTCACCGATTGACATGCGACGGTTGATATCTTTGACTTGATCAATAGTTAAGCCGGTTTCTTCTTCAATCTGACGCAGCTTTTGCAAGCTACGCATGACCTCTTCTTCAACTTCCAGCAGTTTATCAGACCATGGTTTGTTCATCGCTTTTGCAGCAGTAAACCATGTGTCATTCGTTTCATTGCCAGAAAACAGAGTGATGAAGTTTTTCTTCGGCATTTTGCTCTGTTCAATACACATCTTCATGATTTGACGTTCTTGAAAACGTACGCGATCCATCATGGAACGCATGTTATTGACCAAGTAATCAAACTGTTTTGGTACAAGACGGAATTGCTTGAATACTTCGGACAGTTTTAAAATTTCCGCTGCAGTATTTGGATGGCTGCGACCGTATTTTTTGATTGTCTGACGGGTAGTTTCATGTTGTTCACGCAGCTCCAGAAATTTCTGGCGAGCCAATTCTGGATCGATGCTGTTATCGTCTTCACTGTCAGTATCGTCATCGTCATCATCGTCATCATCGTCAGAATCATCAAGTTCTTCCTGAGGAAGTTCAGAACCAACGTGAGTAGCTGTCGGTGCAAGATCTTCTTCTGCATTAGGATCAACGAATCCTGTGATTAAATCAGACAGGCGGCTTTCACCTGCTTCAACAAGATCATACTGCTCTAACAGGTAGGTAATAGCTTCAGGGTATTCGGCAACGGAGCACTGTACTTGGTTGATGCCATCTTCAATGCGTTTTGCAATGTCAATCTCACCTTCGCGTGTCAGTAGCTCAACTGTACCCATTTCACGCATGTACATGCGAACCGGATCGGTAGTACGACCGATTTCTGACTCGACACTGGATAACACTTGCGCTGCTGCTTCTACAGCATCTTCATCGGTGTCGTTTGTGTTTTCTGCCAACATGAGATCATCGGCATCAGGTGCCTCTTCCATTACCTGGATGCCCATGTCATTGATCATTTGGATGATATCTTCTATCTGATCAGAATCGACGATATCTTCCGGCAGATGGTCATTGACCTCAGCATAGGTCAGATAGCCTTGCTCCTTACCTCGTGTGACAAGTAGCTTTAGCTGTGACTGCGGGTTTTGCTCCATAAGACGGTATCCACACTTCAGAGTATTGGTTGGTGTCGGTCGGCGAAACAAATTATGCCAACAATAACATTTAGGGGCATTTTCGTTATATTGCCACTGCCCTCAATAGCGGCAATCGTAGGGTTATCTCCCTACCTCATTCGGCATGTAAGCCGTAAATTCTGTATCTATGATCCGAAATTTTAATTCAGAGTCTTTTTTTATCTGGCTGTTTTCAGCCACTCAGTTTCAGGAAATTAATTTTATCAGACCATGTTACACATATAGATAGATTGGATCAGATCCGTCAGGTAACACAGCTCTAATTGAAATAACATTTATCTTTTGGCTCCGGATTCTGTGATTAACCGGACTTCCTCACGTTCTTCCGGGGTCAGTCCTTCTGTTCTTTCTTTAGCAATCAAAAAATTGAAACGCTCATCCAAAGCTGATGCAAAAAGATGATTCAACGCATCACTAAACGTTTTTTCAGCAATTTCTTCTATCTGTATATCGTTCCATGCGGCGAGTTTTTCAAGCTGTTTTGCGTACTTATTGTCGCGGTATTGCTCCAAAAGCTGCCCGGTAGTTAAGCCTGGTTGGGCAAGGCATGTGTCGACGAGCTCTATAAATAACGGTAATCCCGCTATCTGAGCAGAAAACATTCCCTGTAATGAAGGAACCAATGTCGCTAAATGCGGATTTTGCACCAGCAATGCGATAAGTATGCGCATTGTTGTTGGTTTCAGTTTTAGCGCCTGATATGTATTGGTATCTTTTTTGACAAGTTTTGCCAGAGATCGTTCCAATTGTGTCGTATCAGGTATGCCCAGTAGTTTCCCAAGTTCTTTAAGCAGGTAGAGCCGCAACGCTTCTCCCGGAACCTGACTAATCAATGGCATAGCAAGTGAGTTAAGCTTGGTTGCGCCTTCCGGGGTACTCAAATCAACCTGTGGTAGCAGTGAATCAAACAGAAACTCAGATAAAGTTTGTGCATTTTCCATTCTCTGTTCGAAAGATTCACGCTCTTCTTTACGGATCAGTGAATCCGGATCTTCACCATCAGGCAAGAACATAAAACGTAATTGCCGACCATCATTCAGATAGGGTAGTGCTGTTTCCAGTGTTCTCCATGCAGCATCACGACCTGCACGGTCTCCATCGTAACAACAGATGACGTTATCAGTTGTCCGGAAAAGTAACTGAACGTGCTCGGCAGTTGTGGATGTTCCTAGCGAAGCTACGGCATAATCAATGCCAAACTGAGCCAACGCAACAACATCCATATAACCTTCAACCACTAATAACCTTGAAAGGGAATTGTGGTTTTGCTGTGCTTCATAAAGGCCATATAATTGACGGCCTTTATGGAAAATCTCTGTTTCCGGTGAATTGAGGTACTTAGGAAGTGCATCTCCCAGTACTCTGCCACCAAATGCAATAACACGGCCCCGGCGATCACGGATAGGGAACATAATACGTTCACGAAAACGGTCATAAGTACGACCGTTGTCATTGGTGACCAGCATTCCGGCGTCGTTTAATTGCTTGCGGTCTTCGGCGTTATGGGCAAACCGTTTCAGGGCATTATCCCACCCCGCCGGAGCGAAGCCGATTGCAAAACGCTGAATGATTTCTTCACTGAGCCCGCGCCTGGCCAGATATTGCCGGGCTGACTGTCCGTTTGGTATTGTCAGTGAATGTTGATAGAAACTGTTTAGTTTACCCATCAACTGGTAAAGATTTTGTCGTTGGTGGCGCTCAATATGGCTGCCGCCAGAACTTGCTTCATAAGGGACTTCCAGCCCGTGCATAGCAGCCAACTCTTCAATGGATTCGACAAAGTCTAGCCTGTCATAATTCATCAAAAAATCAATGGCATTACCATGCGCCCCACAACCGAAGCAATGATAGAACTGTTTATCGCCATTAACAGTAAATGAAGGGGTTTTTTCGTTATGAAAAGGACAACACGCCTGATGGTTTTTACCTTTCTTTTTAAGAGGCACTCTGACATCGATAAGATCAATGATATCGGTTCTAGCTAATAAGTCATTGATAAATGCGCGTGGAATTCGTCCAGCCATAAGCCCTTTTACGCCTGTTGATGAACGAGAATAAGCCGCGCTTTCTCTGGGAAAGCACGGCCTTTAACTGCAGTAGTTTGTCAATATAACCACTATGCGGATAGACCGCAAAGATTAGTACAAACGAGTGCGGCGTGCGTTTTCACGAGCCAGCTTTTTAGCATGGCGCTTAACTGCAGATGCTTTAGCACGTTTACGTTCAGTCGTTGGTTTTTCATAGAATTCACGACGACGAACTTCTGCTAATACGCCTGCTTTTTCGCAAGAACGCTTGAAGCGACGCAGAGCTACGTCAAATGGCTCGTTTTCACGTACTTTAATTACTGGCATGTGCCTCTCACCTCAATAGAAATCGGGTTTGTCGCTGGCGTGATAGTGCCAGCCGTCTTTAAAAATGGTGCGGAATTTTACTTCAATGAACACGGCTTTGTAAAGTGCCGAGGAAAATTGAAACATACAACGCCACAGATTATAGTTTGTTTTTTGGGACGTAAAACGAACAATCTAATGCTGGCGTTATTAACATTAACCACACAGGATATTCAAGTAGGAGTCTGATTATAGACTAAACAGAAGAAAGAGTCAGCATGTAAATAGGGACGATTGTAGCTGAGTTGATGTAAATAGTGGTTGTAAGTAGATAGTGATACACTGGCGCTTGCTTTAATTATAGTGGTGAGTGCAAATATAATGCGAGTCTTAGGTATAGAAACGTCCTGCGATGAAACCGGAATCGCAATTTATGATGACAAATCCGGTCTGCTAGCCAATCAATTGTACAGTCAGGTAAAACTACATGCTGATTATGGAGGAGTTGTGCCTGAGCTTGCATCCCGTGATCACATCCGTAAAACGGTTCCGCTGATTCAGGCGGCCTTGAAGGAGGCGGGCTTAACGAGTGAAGATATTGACGCTGTTGCTTATACCGCAGGTCCGGGCTTGGTAGGGGCATTGATGGTTGGAGCAACTATTGGCCGTTCATTGGCTTTCGCGTGGGATGTTCCCGCCATTCCTGTTCATCATATGGAAGGTCATTTATTGGCACCTATGTTAGAAGAAAACAGGCCTGAATTTCCTTTTGTCGCATTACTGGTTTCTGGTGGGCATACTCAGCTCATCAGTGTGACGGGTATTGGTGAATATAAATTATTGGGTGAATCCATTGATGATGCCGCAGGTGAAGCTTTCGATAAGACGGCAAAATTATTGGGACTGGATTATCCTGGAGGCCCGGCTCTCTCCCGCATGGCACAGAAAGGTAAGTCAGGTCGTTTTGTTTTCCCCCGCCCAATGACGGATCGTCCGGGACTGGATTTTAGTTTCTCCGGTTTGAAAACTTTCGCAGCCAATACGATTCATAAGCACATTCGTGGTGATGATGCTAAACAAGATGAACAGACTAAAGCAGACATTGCTCATGCATTTGAAAATGCTGTTGTTGATACGCTGACAATAAAATGCAAACGGGCACTAGAGCAGACTGGTTTTAAACGATTAGTTATGGCGGGAGGGGTTAGTGCAAACCGGGCATTACGTATTAGTATGCAAAATATGATGGAAAAATTGTGTGGTGAAGTGTTTTATGCACGCCCTGAATTTTGTACTGATAATGGAGCAATGATTGCATTAACAGGGATGATCCGCTTGAAAAGCGTTACCAAAGGCGCTTTATGTGTGACTGTTAAAGCTCGCTGGCCATTGTCTGAGCTTCCTCCGTTGTAAAAGTAATTTACATGAAAAAGTAAAGCAGAGTGTTCATCGAATGAAAGAAGGAAGGTACTAGTCAATATTCAATGACATGTAATATTCGAGTAATACCTTTCTTCTGTTCAAATTAATCAATTTAAAACATTGCTATTTTTTATTTAAAATCTATATCCTATACCAACATTAAATCCATTAATATAATTGTTTGTGCCCTCACCATATGGAACTGTGTCAGTAAATTTTGACAGTGTACCTTCATAAGCGAGGTAAAGAGTAATATTTTGGACGGGATTAATTTCAATACCAGCACCATAGGCAATATTATTAGTGCGCAGAGAAAATTTAGTATTATGCTTGTTATCAATATGTTCAGCCCAACCTGCCGGAGTATTGCCTAGCCACGTCCCCCCGAGTCCAGTAGTAGGATTTATATTATTAATATTATCACTCACTCCGAAGGGAGCATTTATATGATATGTTACATGAGAAATACCAAGCAGACCATAAATGCTCAGATAATCATTTATGCGGTAAGCTGGGCCTGCCATTAGGGAAAAATATTTTGCTCTATATGAATTTTTTGCCTCAAGATATTTAGGTACACTCTTCGGATTATAAAACGAAAAACTCCTGCCACCACGACCCTGCATATAAGTGAACTGACCAATTATGCTGACTGGGGAGTCCCATTCATAACGATAATGAATGTTAAATCCATTGAGATTAATCCTATCAGCAGGTTTGGTTATCTTGCCTCTTGCATACCCAGCAGCTATGGTATGTGTATCAGCATTAGCTAATGAACCATACATAAAGCTGAATAAAGCTAAAGTTGTCAGAAGCGCTTTTTTCGTTACCATGATGAGAGACCTTTCATATTGTTAACTGATCTAATTATAGGTGATTTATAAAATATGAAAAAACTGTTGTTTATTTTATTCACATAGTAATTCATATTTTTCTAATTAGAACTTATATCCTATGCCAATGTTAAATCCGTGTATTAACCTAGTCTTGGCTGACTTTGTGTCATATGGTCCATTTCTGCCGTTAGCAAAGGCTTCATATGCAAAGGGGTCAGTTGTCATTTTCTGATATTTTGTTATGGAGCCTTCATAATTGAAATAAAGACTGATGTTTTTAACGGGATTAACTTCAATACCGGCACTATAGGCAATATTATTTGTCTTTTGAGGAACCCGAATAGACACATGTTTTCCCACCTGAGCAACATCCTTGGCAGATATTCCCGGATAGTTGCCATTATTTCTAACGCTGACTAGATAAGGGCGATTTAGAAAATAACTATCTGTCCATCGCTTTGCATTAAATGAGGTATGTGAAATCCCCAGTAAACCGTATATGCTCACATAATCGTTTATACGATAGGCCGGTCCCAGCATCAGAGAAAAATATTTTGCATCAGGTTTTTCCGTTACTGGCCCAGAGTATTTCGTAAATAAGTGTGTTTGAGAGTGCCCCTTCGAATCCGACATCACGGCTCGTGAGTTGTAATCCAGGAAACTTGGTAATGAATCATCTCCTCTCATATAGGTGAATGTTCCAACAATACTGATTGGAGAATCCCACTCATAGCGATAGTAAACATTAGCTCCCTGAAGTTTTGTTACTTTGGCTATCTTACTTTTCGCATATCCTATTCCTATAGTATGTGAATTTGCATTGGCTAATGAACCATATATAAGGCAGGACGTAGCCAACGTCATTAGAAGCGCTTTTTTTGTTACCATGATTTATACCTTTAATGTTTATTAGCTGAACTAAGTATAGATAATTTATAGAGTATACAAGTGAAAATTGCCAATTAAGTTACTAATATTAATGTATTTATATTTTTTGTTGTTTTTTAAATATTGATTATTATTTTTAATAAATTAGGTTGAATAACAATTCGTAGTATATTTTTTTGATACTTTTCTTATTTTGTGTGTTTTGATGTGTTGGTTAATTAAAATTCTTTATTTGTTGTCTTTGGGATCTCTAAATACTTCACTTGGAGTTATAAGCAAATTTATAGATTATAAGTCTGATTAAGGGGTCGTAACATCAGCTTCAGCGAGCCCTGATGAAAATCCGCACTCTCTGCCTTTGTATCTTAAATATTAGGTTAAAATAAATACGATTAGATTTGGCGCGGTGTATGCAGCCTGCATAGCCCTGGGGTTTAAAGCCCGTTAATGAGCAATGGGCGCATACACTGAGCCACTCATCTGAAACCCGAACAGTTGTCCGTCATCCATAACGTATTTGCAAAGATGGGTAATCATGAGTCAGCCAAATTCACTTTGTGTGGGCATTGATGTTTCCAAAGCCTCACTGGATATCGCAGTCAACAGGAGTGTAGAACCGTTCACAGTCAGTAATGATATTAACGGCTTTATGCCATTGTGTCCGTACTGAAGCCGGGCACCGTGTCCCTGGTGTTGATGGAAGCTGAGCTGGTGCGGATCGATGAGAATATGAATAAACACATCCAGACTTATTTTAAGGAACTGGCTGACAGGCTCAGCGCCATCAAGGGCGTTGGTGCAATGACAGCAGCAACCCTGCTGGCAGAGGTCCCTGAACTTGGCAAGCTCTCGCGTCGGGAAATCAGCGCTCTTGTGGGTGTTGCTCCGGCTAACCGTGATTCGGTAACCATGCGGGGTCGACGCTCCCTCTTTGGTGGGCACGCTGGAGTTCGGACAGCGTTGTCTATGGCTACACTCGTGGCAACCCGTTTTAACCCGGTGATCAAGACGTTTTACAACCGCCTGTTGGCGGCAGGTAAGGCTAAAAAAGTGGCGTTTGTGGCTTGTATGCGCAAACTGCTGACCATCTTAAATGCGATGATTAGAAAAAATGAAGAATGGAATGATTCGTATCATCAGATAACGCCATAAAAATCGTGCTCAAGATAGATACTGTGTTTCCTGTCAAACACAATGTAAACATTGATGCCTGCCAAATCAACATTTTTGTTTACAAAAAGAATGCGGACAAAAATAAACCCCGCCGAAGCGAGGTCGATTTGTCTAACCAATCACAGGCGAATACTTCTGTTTTAGCCCATCGGATTTATGGACTGTGCCTCTGATGGCGCTGGCGTTCTCCGGGGTGCTTGTGTTGTGATGGGTATGGGCGGCGGTCAGTTCGGCCAGTTCCCTGACCACATCCAGCGTCTCTAACATCAATGTCATGACGTTAAGTTGCTGGCTGCCCACCCAGACTACAGGGGCAACAATTTCCTGTTTAACTCCGGCAATGCTCTGTTTCAGCAGGCCGATTTTCTCAATCAGCTTTTGCCCCACTTCTACATTGGCATTTTTCCCCACACTGGCGAGGTAATTGCCGGATGCGGCCAGACTGTAATCACCATCCGCCACCTGCTGAACAGCCCCTGCCAGTAGGGTTGATGTACCTAACACCAGGGTTTTATCCGTAGCCTGAATCGTGGTATCACGGGCGACCACGGTGCGGGTTTCTGTGTCAGCCTTGATTTCACGGTGCATAGACGATTCATTGATGGTCTGGTCAGTCTGACGTATCCAGCTCCCTTCCTGTGTCACACGCTGCGAGACTTCCGCCCGCTGCTTCTGCAACTGTTCACCGGGTTTGATATCCGGCAGGGTGTTGCCCTGACTTAAGGTCTGGCGGATAAATGGCTTATCCGGTCGTCCACCTTCGAACGCGATTTCCACCACGGTGCCAACAGGCGGATACTGGAACAGGCCCGATTCACTGCCCGCCATGGGCAAAGGCAGGGGTACGGCACGGTAAACCGGGACGGCGGCGTCTTTGCCGTTATCATCCAGCAATTGCACATCGACCGCATAGCGCGGGCGGAACGGGTCAGAAATATCGCCGCTGACGGTGTTTTCGGTATGCGCTTCAATGCGGGCCAGTTTGGGCAAATGCAGTCCGGCGGATAATTCCGGGTAAGCGGCATCAATCTGGCGCTGAACGGGGGTTTTGTTCTCCGTCTGGCCTTTCGGTTGCCACGTGATGCTCATGTTTTCATTCATCAGGTTGACCTTCGTCAGCCGCTGCTGGTTGACCACAAAACCCGGTCGCAAGGATTGGATCATGGGAATGGTCATGGCATTGCCTGCCGACTGACTCTGGCTGAATTCATTCGGGATTTCAACAGGCTTTTCAGCAAACATTGAATGCGCCCAACTACCCAGATACACCGAACCATCTGGTAACTGGTGCCAGATATAATCGTCAATGGCAAAAACTTGCCCCAGATTCGCCAGTAGCTGGTAGCCCGTGCCGTTGTGAGTGTAGTGTGGAATAGGTTTACCTGTATAAGTTGCATCCGGTAGGGTGAAAGTTAGCCCGCTATGCTCCTGCAACCAGCCCACAATCTGTCGTAAGGTCGGATGCTGAAAAGAGCACGGCCATAGACGATCAAACACACCAACTAACTCACGCACAAACAGACGCTGGTAGCCGTTCTGGGCGGGTTGCGAACGTTCCACATAACCCGTAAACCAACGCAAAACTAGATCCGGGTAACCCACATCCAGACGGACAAGTTTTCCAGTGTAGTCAGTCGTTGTTTCAGCCGTAATAAAACCCCGGCCACAAGATGACAACTCCAGCATGATGTTGGCGTCAACCAAATGAATTTCATCGCCGGAGAGATGAAGTCGGCTTATCGGTGTCATTATTTGGCTGGCCCTATCCAATCATTAATTGGTTTTAATACATGACGTTCAAACCAGCTTAATTCTTCTGGTTCTTCCTTGACGACACTTCCTCCGTGTCTTGTTTGTTTCTTCGTTTGAATATTGCTGGCTGCGCGGGAATCGCGTTTCTCTGCCACAGACAGGTGTTCCCGGAGTGTGAAAGAAACCTGCCACGCTTGTTTGCCGTCTACCTTGCTGGCATCAATGCTGCTAGTGAATGTGCCGATGCGAAAGTTAATGGCCTGTGCGGTCAGGTTGGCCACCCGGTAGCGTTTCAGGTTGCCGCTGTCTTTGGCTTCTGCCAGTGCAAACAGGCGCGACAGCGTTTTCTGTTCAGTAAAGGGAATAATGCCCGTGATACGCAGCTCTTTCGGCTTGATGCCTTGTTCGGCCACGGAGGTACTGGAAGACTGCCCGCTCTGGTCTTGATCCTGAAACATCACTGACGGCGTGACGGTCAGGCTTTTTAACGGAATAGCTTCGCCATCAAGGGCGAGGGTGATAATTTGGCTCATGTAGCATCCTTTCTAATGGGCTGATATCGTCCCCGGCAAACAGGATCGCCAGTGTGTAAACGGCATCCGGTTCGGGGATATTCTTACGTAATTTTTCTGCCACGTGTGTGCCGTTCCCTTTCCCAGAGAACGCCCAGACAGTGGCCGATTTTCCCGCCAGCCCGCTCATGGCATCAGTGACTTGCTGTAAAGCGGATTGTCGGGCGGAGGTAAACGCAGTTAACTGGGATTTTAACCCCGCGATACTGCTGCCTGCGCTGGCCTGTGCTTTGGCTTTGGCAATCAGTTGCGCATTCACCGCCAGACGGCTGGTTGCGGTTGATAAGGGCTGTGGCAGCGGTAAACCACCGCCCAGCTTGCCCGGCAATTGCATTTTTGTTGTTGCCAGACTTTCCGCCGTTTTTGCCATGCGTTTGACCTGTGCCAGCACAGGCAGCGGCAGTACCGCCGCAAACTGTGCAAGCTGCTGCATAAATTCAGCATGGGTTTTGGCGCACACCATCAGCACCAGACTGTGAATGTTACCGACGCCTGTGAGTTTCGTCGCCAGTGTGTCAATGGCGTTCACCGGGCTTAGGTAACTGCCGCTGTCGGTCTGCTGCCCGATGCCGTAGAGAAACGGATGCACGGGTACGATAGCGACAGATAGCCCCGATAAAGTCGGGGACAGTTGCAGAGTTTTGCGCTGCCAGTGCATTATTCGGGTTGCTCCGGCCAATGGATATCGAGGGCAATGGAAATATCGATATCGGTTAATTTTACGCTGTAGATTTCCCACTCATTCAATAACGCGATTTCTTGTTCTGTCGCCATTTCCAGCCGTTTTCGGCGCTCAAGCTGTCTTATTATTTCCTCCGCTTCATGCAGTAAGGATTGCCGCTGGCTTTCAGCTTGTTGGACGGCGTGCTGATGCTGTGCGGTGGTATCTGTGACCCACTTTTTGCCGTCCCATTTATCAAACTCTGTTTGGGGTTTTAACAACGTTAATTCAGGGGGCAGTTCCCCAAACTGTTGCAGGATTCTGGGGTCTCTGGTTTCGATATGATACGCGGTTTTTCCACGATAATCAGGAACGTGTATCCAGACCTTGTCGTCCGGGCTGCGACAGACCGCAATATTGGCAGATTTGGGTAATTCAGGCGCATCCAAATACGCCCCCGCAGACAAACTAAAGCCCGGATGCGTGCGTTCCATATCCGCGCACAGGTATTCACCAGTTTCAGTATCTGCACGGTAAACCGTTACCCAACCCATCGTGGTTGCGTAGCCATTTTCATCAAATTCTGGTGTTGTAATTTCTGTTGTATATTTCATTATGCGGCTCTCACAATATATAAAAAGGCGATGTTGCGCGGGCGGGTTTCTTTTCCACCTGTATAACTGGTTCCCATGTTAAAATCATTATCGGTCAGCCAGAAGCCACTGAGTCCTGTATTTCCTGAAGTATGGGCGCTGGGGCGGTTACGCATTTGGTGATTGTGTGATTTCAGTTCATCAGCCTGCCACGACAACACCTTACGTCCAGAATCAATATTACGCCCCGCATCCAGACCGCGAATAAACTCACCTCTTAAGTCCGGTAATACACCGGACGGATAGGCCTCCGCCAAGAGAGGATATTGATTCATCGGGAATGACTGCCCACGGCACTCAATGTATCCCGCGGGGGGAACGGGGTGTGGCCACGGAATCGGGGAACCCACAGGCACACCAATAATGGTTTGCTCACTACGACGACCATTGGTGTTCAAAAATTGAGTATGCAAAACTGCGCTACTATCAATCCAGATTTGCCCGATATCGCCATGCGGCCGCCCAACACAGATCCCGATTGCCCAATCGTATTCCTGACCACATGAAAATGGGCCAACGTAAGTTCTGTCTGGGAAGCGGGGCAAATGTTGAATTTGTGGAAATGCCTGCACATCATCCGCATTCAGCATGATATCGCCTATCAACGGTTTATCGTTGATTTTCCGGCTATTAGGCACGGCATTACTAGCCTGCTCGACGGTTTTCTCTAAACCGAGGTTTCGCACAAACGCCCCCTTATCCGGGATATCCGCCCCGTTCTGCGCTTTGTCGAGGCGGCGGTTGGCGTTGGTGTTGGCATTGGTAGCGTTTTGGTTTGCGCTGTTGGTTAGTTCTCTCACCTCATTCAAAGCCGGATTCGTGGCATAGTCCTGCTGAACCTTGCCCAATGCTTTTTGTAGGGCGGCAATATCACGGTCGCTTAACGTCCCTTGACGGCGCAAATCAATGACATTCCCATCACCATCAATATGGGCAACGGCAAAAACATAGTGCCGATAACCTGCCGCATCCACATAGTTTTTCAGTTCATTCGCTACGGTAATTTTCACTACAGTCTGCCACTGACTCACCAGATTACCCTGATAGCTAAAATCCGCATACACACGGGTATTGCGCAGGCTGTTTAACGTCTGGTCAAACGCCAGTACCCCACGTAACCCGCCAACATAGGCCAGTCCTTTTTTCACAACGTACTGTTCGCCCTGACGTACCACGGCAAAGCCATCATCGAAAAACGCCGCCTCACCGTAACTGTCGGTATTAATCAGACGCTGCATTTCGTCAATGCCCGTCAAACGAGCAGTAAAATCAATCTGCCACGTTTCCGCCGTGGTGGTGATAGCCGTCTCTTTCGCCGCGCCATCAAACTCTAGCAAGAAAGAACGGGTTAACACATTGCCCTGTAATCCGTTGGCGGTTTTGATTTTCTTCTGGGTTGGCGCATGGGTGATCATACCAATCACACCAGAAGCCTTATTAATCAGCCCAATCCAGTTAAAATCAAAATTGCCCACTTCCGTACCCAGCGTGACGCTGTAAGCCACCGCGTTCTCACTGGCCAGTCCGGTTTTATTGACTGCCTGACGGTGTACGATTTGGCTTTGCGCAGGCAATTTCTCATCACGGCTGATGGGTTGAGCGGGATCTAAATCCGGTACATACGCGAAAACAAATTCATCCAGCACCACAGGATTGCCTGCGGCCACTTGCTGAGTCTTCCATTTTTCAAAGTCTGTCGTTATCACTGAAGACATACTATTTCCTTATAATGACGCACCGTAGGTGATATTCGGTGCTGAACTTTCCTTGAGGCTGGCACTGTCACAGACGGCAACGCCTGCGATATGCCCTACTTTCAATAATAATGGCGGTGTCGGGATGGCAGCGGCATAAGTGCAATATTCAGCACCCACGCTACCCACTCGCATTAACAGTTGGTTTTTGGCTATCACTTCAAAACGGTAACGGCGGCAGGTGCGGCCATACTGGCGGATGATATTCATCAGCAAATCGGGGTTAGCCGCTATCTGGCTATCACTGAGACGCAGGATAATCACATCCCAGTCAATGTCCGGCTGGCGTTCCAGCAGTTCCACATAGCCCACACCCAGCCGCTCAAAAATGGCAATAAACCCCGCGATACTGCCTGCATCTTTCGCGTTGATAAACGCGTACTTCACCCGCTTGCGAAACAGGGGCAACGGTTCACCGTTAAAACGCTGGATATCCCGCTGATAGGCCAGCACCGATAACAGTGCTTCGGAACAGGTTTCCGCATCCAGTTGCGCCAGCGGCCATGTCAGCCAGTCGTAAACCTGCGTCCAGAATACCCGTGCTGCATTGAGCAGTTTGGCGGGTTCGCCCTTATCCATCCATGCGGGCAGGGCCAGTCGCTTAAGACGTTCCTTAAACTCAGACATTCTTCACCTCCACTGAAAGCGTTTTCAGCCTCGGCACACTCAGCTCACTGAGAATATCCCCCAGTGAAAAGGTCAGGGATTCAATCTCGCTGAATTCACGGTGGATTTCGCGCCCTAAGTTGGAAAAGGAAAAGCGCGAGTAGGGCCATGTTTTTTTCACCGCATACTGGCTGTTTTCCCGGAATGCACAGCGGATCAGGTTTTCCACATCCCGTTTCAGGGTAGTTATCTGTTCCTGACTGTAGTTCGCCAGACTGACCACAAACAGCGTGACCGATAAATCATGCTGCGTTTCCGGCATCGGCAGGCACTGCATATCATCGCCATGCCCGTGATGGCCCTGATTGGTGATGTAATCGTTGACCGCTTCAATAAATGGCTGACTGGTTACGCCAGAATCTAACAACAGATAGGCATTGGCCGTACCTGCCCCACGAGGCGCATCATGCAGAAAGAAGATGCGATCAATGCTTAAGCCCGCCACTGCCGCAATCATGCCCCGGTAAACCGCATCGGTATGATAATTGCCGACGAGGTTATATTGGTTGCGGCAGCGGTCACGTAAATCATCATCGGATTCCGCATCCGCACCGGGGGTTAACAGCCAGCCTTCTTCATTTTGTACCCGTGCAATGCCGGACACGGCTACAGGCAGGATACGAAAATAACCGGGTGCAAGGTTAAAGGCACCACCTGCCACTTCTGCGGTTACAGGCAGCAATGCACTGCTGATACCCTCAGCAATCACCACGCTTTCGGTGGTGCTGACCCGGTAAATTTCACCGTTAATACGCTCAGTCTGGATCACCGTTCCTGCTTGCACTGTTACCGCCGAAGCGCCCGCCGTTTTATAAAAACGGATCACGCCCTGTGCGGCAGAAGCAGGCTTGCGTTTCAGGTTGACGCCCCAGGCAAACATATCCAGCCATGAACCCGATGCCGTGGCTAAGTACATGTTTTTCAGCGTGACATTGATTAACGCCTCTTTGAGCCACAACACCGGGCGCGTGACAATGGTGTTAATCAGCCGCCAGAACGGGGACATGCGCGAGGTGTTGGTAACCAGCCCCGCTTCATCCACCACGTTGGCAAACGCCTTGCTGATATCGGTCTCCGTGGTTGGCATCCCGCTGTCACGCAGTACCTTTTCGTAATCCATCGTTGGTTTAGTGTCCATTTCCCACACTCACATTAATACGGCCAAAATCGTAGGTTTCTGCCGTGATCCATAATTTAGTCGGTGATTCTTCATTGATGCTGACGGTGCCCGGAATAATCCGCTCATCATTTTCGATTAGAATCACTATTTGAGTCTGAATATCCGCCCGTAATGTCGGACTGCGTTCAGCAATTAAATTTGTTGCCAGACCACTTTCAATAATCGCGTGAACACAATCCTGTCCAATAGAAACACGGTTATTACAGAAATGCGGTTCATTCCCTGAATTAAGCGTGAAATCACGCTCACTAATTAACAAATCAATATATTTAGGCTCATCCATAGGCCACTTGTTCCCATTCCGTAAATTGATCCGGCGTCATGCTATTGGAAACATTGAATGTCACACTTTCAATGCGGCGGCTGTTATCATTAATAGTCTGTGAATTTGATGTCACTGACTTCATCAGCCCCTGCCTTCCAATCCCTTGCGTTTTCCCGCCTGTTAAAACATTCCCGGTTTCAAGCGGCTTAATCCCGTTGACAGGCTGAACGAGCGCTTGCGGCTGGCCCTGTAACATCCCATTCGGCGGGGCGGCTAGTTTCTGGGTGTTCTCCGCCATCCCGACATTGGGGGCACTGACTTTGGTCGCGGGTTCAATGACCGTTTTTTGCACTTCCATCATGTCAATATTGACACCCGGCAACTTGTTTAACTTACCGACAATGCAGTTATAGATCCCCGCGAATGACGCTTTCAGCCAGTCCCATAATCCGCTGAACAAATTGCTGACACTATCCACCATATTGGAAAAAGTATCGGCCAGTGAAAAGCTGCTGAACCAGTTACACAGGTTATTCCA
Source organism: Xenorhabdus sp. SGI246 (assembly GCF_040838225.1). NCBI lineage: Bacteria > Pseudomonadati > Pseudomonadota > Gammaproteobacteria > Enterobacterales > Morganellaceae > Xenorhabdus > Xenorhabdus sp. SGI246. The sequence goes on along the minus strand of NZ_JBFPEZ010000028.1, from coordinate 12,156 downwards.
GCCCTCAGCAATCCAGTCCCAGACCGCGCCAAAAATTCTCCCGACCCATTTCACATAGGCCGCCACAACCTTAAAGGCGGTAGTGTTCATGATGGCGGCTTTAATGGCATCCCAATGCTTAATTAATAGGTAAATACCAACAGCCAGCAAGGCAATCGCAGCGATAATCAGTAATATGGGCCATGACATAAAGTTGAATGACAACCCCGCCAAGAAAGCGGCAATCCTGATCGCCACTAAAACCCCGCGCAATATGCGCAAGGTGGCATTCCAGACGATAATCGCCCCGTTACACAGCCATACTGCTGCCGTCCACAGTTTCATCACCAGCGTACAGGCTGCCCAGATCCCTTTAAGCCCCAACCAAATAAACCGGGACACTCCCATCACTATATTGGCGACAGCCCCCACAACGGCAAAGTTCATAATCGCAAGCGTGATATACCCAACCCAACGAGCGATATTGGGGAACAATTTCATCCAGCGCACCAATACCTGACTGGTATCGGCGAGCCGATTAACCAGGGGTTTTATAACAGGCAGTAATGCTGAACCAATCAGAATATGCAGGTTTTGCCAGATTGCCTGTAGCCGTTCCCACGGATCAGCCATCTGTGCTGCCATTTCGCGGGTACGTTCCATCCCATCATTTGCACCTAATGCAGCCATGTTCTTGTTTAACACATCAACATCGTTGAAAAGCGCTTTGACTACTACAGCAGAGTCACCAAATGCCGCTTCAATCTCAGCCTGAGCTTTCAGATTACCTTCGATGCTTGTGCCATATTTGGCCTGAAGTTGTTGCAGCATTTCCGGCATGGAAAGCATCTGGCCGGAAGCATTAACAAAACTCAGTCCCAGACTTTTCGCACCACCCGTTGCGACGGATAAAAATGTCTCATAAGCGCGGCTGGCATCTCCTCCCAACGTACTCTGTAACTGCCCCAATACAGCCAACTGTTCATCTATCCCAACACCAAAATCTGTTCCTGCTTTACGGGTATTTTCCAGCATCTGTGTCATTTCGGGCATACTGGTGCCGAATGTCTGCGCCATAAAAACAGCTTTGCCTGACAGCTCCTCAGCAAACTGAAGATGTCCTACGGACTCGGCATGATCGGAGAACAGATCAAACATTTTCCCCATATAATTTGCCGCATCTGTTGAGCTGGTTTTCAAAGCAACAGCGGTGGTATTGGCAATTTTGGTCATCTGAGGCAATTCCGTTTGCTCCAGTCCTTGTACTGCCTTATTAATTTCCGTCGCTGATTTCACAAACTCAATGGCTGATTTGCCATATTGTGAGCTAAAAGTGACAGAATCTTTGGCGATTTTTGCCATAATGCTGCTATCAATTCCCTGTAATGAGGCTGATTGCAAGGCATCATCCATTTGAATGGCTGGCTCAAGGAAGCTATGCGTTGACCAGAATGAGTCAGCGATTGTTTTCCCACCCGACGAAATTTTGCCAAATGCCTTTTGTGATTCCTCTGCAACGCCAGAGACTGCATTTTTTATACGATCAAGTGGTTCTGTAACCCTATTGATTAGATTTAATATAAAATCGAGCTGACTCATGGCTCACCTTTTAATGCCAATGCAATTCCATTTGCAGTTGCAATACGCGTATATTCCCAATATCGATTATCTAACCAAATTGCACGGGCTAAATTTTCCGTATCATCATTTTCATTTGGTAAATAATGACGACGCAAAGTTAAGGCTTGCTCAAATAAGCTATTGTCGATAGCCCTAACCCGTGCATTTAGTTTTTTATTTCAATTTCCAGTTTTGGTGCATATTCGGAATTAATTTTTTCAACCAACTGCATTGCTGCCCCCGGAATTTGTAACAGTTCATCAAGAGCAGGTTTAGAAGCAGACTGAACAATACGTCGCAAATAAGTCACAATCGGCACAATTTTATTGTCCATTGTCATGTCATTAATCATATTATTGTAAGCGACAATATTAGGTTCAAATTTAATTTCATTTCCGCCAACCATTAAAGTAATAATTTTATTTTCTTTAGTCATGATTTAATTCCTTTCTTTTATCCATTGATAATTTATTCGATTATTTTGATAAACATCGTCCCTGATGCAATGAGCTCCTTAATTACACGAATGTAATAAAGGTTTTCTCATCCTCTTCCATAAATATCTGTGTTTACCCGATCAGATTACGGGTTAATTCTGCTTCAAGATAGGGGATACCATTAATACGCACAAAATCAGGTGAAGTGACAACAAATTTAATTTTATGTGTCATCACGCTACCACCTTTAGGGTCAACATCCAGAATATCACTCACGATCAGTTTGCAACCGTAAGCTTCAACTTTCATTTCCTCATTTCCTGCTTTGGCATACCACATCAGATCAACAGGCTGAATACCCCGCCATGAACCCGCAGCACGCGCTTTAGCTGTCACGATATCCAAATACTTAGTACTGAGTTCAATTTCACCTTCTGCTGTTACATCACCGGAGATATAACCATCCGGTATACCCTGTGTTTGGGCAGCGGCTGTATTGTCAGTAACGGACAAACTGACCTTTTCCGCATGAACCAGATCCCCATCCATATTAAAATCGACCGACTGGCCGGAAATACGCTGGCTCATTTAATTCCCTCCCAAATCCAGCAACAAACTCGCCGTGATCCCTTTCGGGCATTCGTAAGTGCGAATAGTGATATAAATTTCTACCGTGTTTTTATTGCGCCATGTGATAACAATGTCACCATCCTGAGGTGATTTCACTTCACCCGGAAATGTCACACCATTAATTTCCGTACTGCGGGACATTTCACGTAAAGTACGGGCGAAATATGCCTGATGCGTTGCGATGCTGCCCGGTGTACTGTTTAGACTGCGATCAGCAATTTTAGCGATGGCCTGCAAACGAATACGGCGCGCAACCTTATCCACAACACGCAAATTTTCGATACTCTGGTAATCTCCGCCTTCCACATCCAATGTGCGACCATCTGACCAATACATACCATCGTAATCGGGATACCACATTGGCACACTGAAACGTAATTTTTCCAATGCTTGTAGAGTTGCTAAATCAATCGGCTTCCCTGCACCATCAAGCGGAAAATCTGCTGATCCCAGATCCATCAATGGCCCTGTCTGAACTCGTGCCGGGCTGTCAGCCACAGTTACAGCACGATTGCACAGACGGCCAGCCAGTACACCGGCTTCATTGCCCCATAGAGACGGCACTAATTGGATCGATGAAACTGCTTCTCCTTTTTGCAGATCAGCCAGACGAGTAACATAATCCGACCAGGTTTCTTTCGGCTGTGTGCCTTCAACAGCCAAAATAGCCCATTGCCAACGCCCAAACTTAGCAATGGTATTTGCCCGCAAAGTCTGTGCAGCCTTGATAATGGCTTTAGTTGCACCAACTGTCAGCACATATCCTTCTACACTGGCAACACGTTGTGCTGCTGTTACCACTTCAACAAAGGCCAGTTCATCTGCCGATTCCGGCAAAACATGGACATACCCAGACCAGTTTTGTCCTGCGTTTACCATCGCCGCCAGTATGTTACGTTTCAGAGTGGTATTTGTTGTTCCCAATACAGAATCAAAATCCGTCTGAGTATTTACAGAGATCGTTTTGCCTGTATTGGCTTTTCCCGTCCCAACAAAGAGCAATACGCGCTCTATTTCCTTGGTTTCGCCTTGCAGTTGGTTAACTTGGTTAACCTGCACATGTGGCCACATAATTTATTCCTTTATTTATGTTTTATTTGTTCAAGGTTGCAGATGTGTTTTGCATTCCTTAAATCTGCCCATTAATCGTCGTCAGATTTGTCCAACAGGTATTCCTGATTCGTCCACAATATGAATAACACCGTTTTCAGCAAACCAGATTTCAAGGGTTGCCAGCAGCCAACGCTTGCCATCAAAGGGGACAATACCGTTTTTATCCTCACGCATAATCACAGGTTCTGACAGTGATAATGACACGACAACAACGGCCGTTTCTTCATTCACTTTGACAGTCATCGTTGGGCATTCCTGTCCCTGATTACGATCCCTCAATTCATCATTTTGCTCCGTCAGCCAGGCGTTGATTAACAGTGAAATATATCGGGGATCGCATTCTCTGTATGGAAAACTCCCCCACTTAATCACTGCTTTATACTTTTGGATAAACATCTGGTATTGTCCCAACCCTAAATCCCGTTGAGCCGGAATAAAGCGGATTTCTCCCATTTCACTGGTAAATTCCGTTTTACACGTGAGTTCTGGTAGGTTTTCCCGTAAAAATGCTGTTAATTGCTGTAACTTATTCATTTCATCCATCTCGCTTTCAGTTTCAATCCTTTCATTTTTACGGGTAAAAAAACTATGGGTAAAAAGCCGCCTTAGCTCATAAGCGGGTGGCAATCCTTCGCCGATGCGTTCTCACACATAACCCCTTCCGTTTGAATCAAATGTATTATTGCGGATCTATTAAAATGCTGCGAAGGGTTTAGTTCTGATAAATTCGGATATAACTCAATAGCCGATTCAAAGCGAAATCATCTGCAATTTAAGGTGCTTCCTTGATGACCTGATTCTCCATAACGTCATTATCCGACAAAGTAGCTATTGGTGATTAAACAACCAAACAAAATAATAGAGATGAGAGGTAAGAGAGGTAAATATGAAGAAATTGCGGCTATTTGACGGAAGTGATAGGGGTGACTGAATTCACCCCAGGGGTATGAGTTCGATAAAATATGGCTTTATATCAAGCAGCAGAGTTGACTTTCAACAAATCTAATGCTGCTTGGCGTTGTTGTGGATTAAGGTTGTTGATCACAGTCTGCAATAACTTATCGCCAGTTTTAGCACTGGGGCTTAAGGTATGTGAAAAAGTCAGATTCATGACAAATCGATAACCACATTCAATGTCAGAACACATACAGTAAAGATCGGCAATTTCAGGGTGCTTTCGATTGGTTTTACTGATGGCAGCCTTAGCACCACATTCAGGGCAAATAATCTTTAATACGCGCATCTTATTTATTTCCAAAGAATTTATTTTCAGTAATTTCAAGTTGTTGCGTATTTTACCCTAAACGTGTGTGTTCTTATTTAATAGGGATATGTGATATCACTGATACATTAGATGCTTTCCAATTCCAGCCACAGCAACGCATCACCGGGGCTTACGGTGTTACCCGGCTGGCAACTGATACGCTTGATTCGCCCAGGTTGTGGTGCATAAATAACCAGTTCCATCTTCATAGCTTCTACAATGATCAACGGCTGCCTTTTTGTCACTTCATCACCGGGTTTGACTAATATCTTCCAGATATTCCCACTCATATCCGCACTGACTTGTACTCCACTTTCATTGATATCAGGCCGTTGAGATTGTTCCTCAATGTTTAAAACCGCGCTTTCTTCCTCCTGTTGCCAATGTCTTATCTCCTTTTCAAAAGCCACTGTCTGCCGTCGTTTGAAACAGGCAATATCTTCGGCATTTTCTTGCAAAAATCGCAGGTGTTCGGCAAAGTCAAACTGAGTTTCTTCAACACGAATAGCAGTACGTCCTTCTCGAAAATCTTCGCGCAACTGTTCCAACTCTTGCTCACTGACAGGATAGAAACGTATTTGGTCGAAAAAACGCAGCAACCACGGTTTATCTTTAGCAAACTGCTCGTTTTTCAGAAACTTGTTCCAAATAGGCAAAGTTCGTCCCACTAGCTGATAACCGCCTGGGGAATCCATGCCATATATACACATGTACATACCCCCAATACCCACGGTTCCTTCTGCGGTAAAGGTTCGTGCCGGATTGTATTTCGAACTTAACAAACGATGTCTGGGATCGATCGGAACCGCACACGGTGCCCCCAGGTATACATCTCCCAGACCAAGGATCAGGTAACTGGCATTGAATATAATATGGCGTACTGCTTCTCGATCCGGCAATCCATTAATGCGCTGAATAAAATCAACATTATTAGGTAACCAAGGCGCACGGGTACGCACAGTATCCTGATAACGACTTACAGCACCAAGTGTTGCGCTATCTTCAAATGCCATCGGCAAATGTATAATGCGTGATGGTACTTTCATCGTACTGACATCACCAAGTTGCTCCTCTAAAGACAGTAATAAAGCCACAAGTCTCTGCTGATCAATTTGCCGATTGTCATAACGGATTTGCAGGGAGCGTACTCCGGGAGCAATTTCTTTGATCCCCGCTTCTGCTAAATCATGTAGTTTATCTATCAGTAAGTGGATTCGCAGACGTAATGCCAGATCCAGAACATTTTCACCATATTCAATCAAAATATAGCTGTCACCCGCCTGACGATAAACAACGGCTGGCGTTGAATCAGTGGCTGCTATTGCTGTCAGTACAGCACCACACCTTTCCTCTTCAGATACTGATAGCGGTGTGCCTGATACTGCGGTTTGATTGGGTAACGAGACTGATTTCAGAGTAGTAATGACACGATTTTGCTGTTTTTCCAAAGCGACAGCTTCTTCAATAGTAATGGAATAGAATCGGATACGATCTCCCGGTTTTACCTGCCCGACTTTCCACAGTTCAGCTTTAGCTATGGTTACCGGACAAACAAAACCGCCAAGACTAGGCCCGTCACGGGTGAGGATGACGGGGAAGTCTCCGGTAAAATTGATGGAACCGATGGCATATTCGCAATCATGAATATTCGAAGGATGTAACCCCGCTTCTCCACCATCGGGACGAGCCCAGACAGGCTTCGGGCCAATCAAGCGCACACCTAAACGATTCGAGTTGTAATGTACCTGCCATTCACTGGAGAAAAACTCATCAATGTAGTCCTGTGCAAAAAAATCAGGTGCACCGTGCGGCCCATGAAGTACCCTGATGTGCCACGTTTCGCCATAGGCAGGGATCAACGCGGGATCAAGTGCCTGTGGAGCACTGACAGGGGCTGGTGTTGTACAAGCAGGTAATGACGGTTGTGAGATAGGAAGCATATCGGCAATTTTTAAAATACGGCCAGCATGTCCGCCAAATTGCCCAAGCACAAAGGTGGAGCGGCTTGCGAGATAACAAGGCACATCAAAACCATTTCTGACAGCAAGGTATGTCCGGCAGCCAGATTGTGTTCGGCCAAGCGCCAGAATTTGTCCGGTTTTGACATACAGTGGCTGCCAATAAGGCACGGCTTTCCCGTCTAACAGAGTCGGACAATCCGCCCCGGTCAGTGCAATTAACGCGTCACAATGAAATTGCAACGTTGGCCCCTCTAACGTGAACTCCAACCCGGCGGCAGATTCATGATTGCCGACTATACGGTTAGCCAGCCGAAAAGCAAAGTCATCCATCGGGCCAGATGGTGGTACACCTATATCCCAATAGCCCAATCGACCGGGATAATCCTGAATACTGCTCCAGGTTCCCGGTTGCAGAACCTCAATAGCATCAGCGTGTGGCACAAAATTATCGAGCAGCCGAGTCCAGACCTGCCCTTTTTGAAATGGTTCGCTGGTTGTAATCTGGCGCAGATATGCCAGATTGGTGGTAATACCGTGCAACTGGCAGCAATCTAATGCCTTTCGCAGTTTGTTCAGGGCCTTATCGCGGTTTTCTCCATAAACGATTATTTTGGCAATCATCGGATCGTAAAATGCAGAAACTTCACTGCCCGTACTCACACCACTATCAATACGTACCCCTTCAATACGTACTCCTTCAATATGCACATCAACAGGAAATTTAACTTCTGTCAGTACGCCCGGACTGGGCTGAAAATTCTTCAGCGGATTTTCTGCATACAGGCGAACTTCAATGGCAGTACCGACTGGTGCGCGATTTAAATACTGCCAATCGATTGGCAGATCAGCAGCAACCCGTAACATACATTCCACTAAATCGAGTCCGGTGACACACTCAGTTACAGGGTGTTCAACTTGCAGACGGGTATTGACTTCAAGGAAATAGAATTCACCTTGTTCAACATCGTAAATATACTCCACCGTACCTGCACTGCGATAATTCACTAACTTGCCCAATTGTACTGCGGAAGCCAGTAATGCAGTGCGGGTCTGTTCTGACAGGTTAGGTGCAGGTGCTTCTTCCACAACTTTTTGATTACGACGTTGCAAAGAACAATCACGCTCTCCCAGTGCTACGACATTGCCTTTACCATCACCAAATATCTGTACTTCAATATGACGAGCCTGCCTGATACATCGTTCCAGAAATACGCCAGCATCACTGAAAAACTGCTCCCCAAGATGACGTACACTCTCCCATGCCTGACGCAGTTCATTGACATCATGACAGCAACTCAGGCCAATGCCACCACCACCCGCAGTACTTTTCAGCATGACGGGATATCCGATAGCCTCAACCACACTTAGGGCCTCATCCAGTGAGTTAAGCAATCCCGTTCCCGGTGTCATCGGTACACCCGCTTCTGCGGCCAATTCACGAGCCCGGTGTTTCAGACCAAATTCGGCAAGTTGCTGCGATGTCGGGCCAACAAAGACGATACCGGCTTTTTCACATGCTTCTGCAAACAACACACTTTCAGACAGAAACCCATACCCCGGCCAGATAGCTTCTGCACCACTCTGTTGCGCCGCATTAATAATTTTATCGATGCACATGTAACTCTCACCGGCTTTTTCCCCATGTAACGGCAATGCAATATCTGCTGCTTTGACATGTTGTGAATTCTTATCTGCATCTGAATACACAGCCACACTAACAATACTGAGGCGTTTCAAAGTGCGGATCGCACGGCAGGCAATTTCACCACGGTTAGCAATCAATACGGTCTTAAACATCTGTTGCCTCCTGACTGACAATCCAATTACGCCAGCCACCAAATTCAGTGATATCAGTTGCGCCATTCAGTGCTATCGGCTCACAGATAAAACCTTTTACCCATCGTCCATCCGCTAACTCCAACGAACCAATGCCAAGTGGAGGAGGAACTTCGGCAACAAATGCACCAAAATAGGCCAGTGGAATATCCCAAAGCTCAATACTTATCGCAGCACCTTCAACACTACGCACTAATCCGGGTTTGGCGGGATGGGTATTGGCGAGCGCATAAAGCCGATAACAACCGGCTGTCTGAGAGGTTTCAACAAATACGGCCTTACGATCAATGAGTTGGTAATTCAGTGACATGCCCCGAAGATGGGCACCAACCACCGCTACACGAATATGTTGTTCCGACGGCAATAATTCTGCTCCAGCTCCAGCACATGTTTTTCCTGTTGTTTCAAGAGGCAATGCACCAAGAGCTAATGCCCCTGGAGGCAATGTAAGGTGCTGTTGCCAACGGAGCCCGAAGGATGCAAGTGCACGATCATGCCAGGCAGGCGCAAGTAAGGTAATACCTGCTGGCAGCCCATCAGACCGGAAAGGTGCAGGTAAAGCGAGTGCGGAGAGATCGGCCAGATTGGTAAAATTGGTATAAGTGCCAAATTCTGAGTTATAGCGAATCGGTTCCTGCTTAATTTCTTCAATGGTTCTGATCGTAGGCGTGGTCGGAACAACAAGAGCATCAAACTTAGTCAACGTCTGTTGGATCTCCTGTGCTAATTCTGCCCGCAGATATTCCGCCTTAAATGCCTCGACAGCACTGTAATTTCCACCACTGGCTATAATTTGGTGTACCACTGGTTCCATTTTTTCCGGGGAATTTAGCATTTCACCAACTACAGCCGTGCGTTCAGCAACCCATGCTCCCTGATAGAGTTGTTCAGCCAGTTGTTTGAATGCTGAGAAATCAATGGGGTGCAGTGTGACACCGATGGCTTGCAGCTCGTTCAAGGCATCCAGCCATGCAGCTTCGGCAATGGTGTCATTACAAAATGTGGGGTTTTCAGGGATGGCAAAAAGAGGATTATCCGGTAATGTTGCAGGGGCAGAAGCCGGGTTGATACGGGAATAAGCATCATTTTCGTCAAATCCACCAGCAAGACAGGTGATATTGAAAGCATCTTCCACGGTCAGAGCAAAAACAGACAAGGTATCGTTGAGCCGACAGGCAGGTACAACACCTTTCCCAGAAAGCCAGCCTTTGGTCGGTTTTAAGCCAACAACATTATTGAAACTCGCAGGCACCCGCCCAGAGCCTGCGGTATCTGTTCCAAGTGCAAACGGCACCAACCCTCTGGCAACGACAGATGCAGAGCCAGAGCTGGAACCTCCGCTGATATAACTTGCATTGAAACTATTTTTTACTGCGCCAAAGGGCGAACGGGTTCCAACTAAACCGGTAGCAAATTGATCCAGATTCGTTTTTCCCACGACAATCGCGCCTGCTGCTTTTAATTTGGCAACCGCAGTAGCGTCATCGTCAGCGATATATTCAAAGGCCGGGCAAGCGGCAGTGGTCGGCCAATCAGCAACATCAATGTTGTCCTTAACAGCAAATGGAATGCCAAACAAAGGGAAGGCGTCAGGATTGCGCTGATAAGCAGGTAGAAGTTGGTCAATCTGAATTTGTAATTGTGCCGGAGTCGCAAGATAGATCCAGGCATTATCATCAGGTAAAAAAGAATCCAGATGCTGTTGCAATAATACAGAAATGGAGGCTGCATTTTGTCGTATCCGGTCTTGCCAATCTTTTAAGGTATAACCTGTTATGGGTGCCATACTGTGAAACTCCAATTGGTATGATTGGATTTACACAGCAATACGCATGCCAAATAATATATGTGCTAATATTCAAACGATTAGTTTGAACAAGTGTGTTAGCAAGCAACGACTTGCACAATAATGGTTCATGCGTTGAACAATAATGGTGCTTCTTTTAAGTTCAGACTATTATAGATTAAAATAGATATTATTATTTTGGTTGCCAATATGTAACATTATCAAAAATATTCAAAATTAAACCTATCTAAACAAAAATATCAAATTAGAAAAATATAACATTAAAACTTATATTTATCCGGCATTAAGCTGTATTTCTTTTAATGACTTTGATCTTGATGTTGCTAAGCCAATCAACTATCCGCTGAAATCAAGTGAAATAAGTCCTCAAGAGAAATTAACTGCAAATTGGCGACCATAACTTTCAAATAAAGTATTTAGCTCATGATCCATTGTATCCTGAGTCCAAGTGATAAAACGTCGCCAGTGATATTTAGTCTGTCTCCAGACGATTTCAATCAGATTCAGCTCTGGGCTGTAGGCGGGAAGGTAAAATAAAAACAGGTTGTGTTCTCGTAACCAGCGACTTTTGATTTTTTCATCTATCCTATGATGGATACGCGCATTATCTAATACGACAAATGTCAGGCGATGATCCCCTTGCTTTGCAACCTGTTCTAAAAAATCAATGACATCAGTCCGCGTAACACTGTCTGACATTATCTGATAAAACAGTGTGTTATCGGTGTAATTTAGCGCCCCTAACACTGAACGTCTGACATGATTTTGCGGCTCTGTTTCATGGGGCTTACCCCGCGGACTCCATCCGTATTGCACCGGCGGAGAGGCGGTAAAACCCGCCTCATCAAGATAGACCAGCCGGTAATGACCCGACCGCGCGCCCGCCTTAATTTTATTCAGCAAGGCGGCTTTTTCAGCAAACTCCGCTTCATTGCATTTTTTTTAAAGACAGGCGGGCTCGTTTATAGGTTAACCCCTGTTTTTTCAGGGTATTCGCCAGCGTCTCCAGCGTACAGGGCAGCGGGCCATGCTTGTCCTCGACTTTCTGTGCGATTCGGGCTAACGTCAGAGATTCTGCACTGGCGGCTTCGACCGCGGTGGTAATCATGTCAGGGGTCATGGCGGGATATCGGCCTCCGACATGCCCACCTAATAATCCCGCTATCCCTGAATCGTGCCAGAAGTGAACCCAGTCATAGATAACTCTGAGACTGCATCCTATCTCAGCGGCTATCTGACGGGGTTTGATGCCTCTGGCAAGCATGAGCAAACCCGTTCCTCGCGTACGGATGTCTCGGTGTCTGTGATTCAGGGCAAGTTGTTGTAATGTAATACGTTCAGCTTCAGACAGTGTGATATTCGATTTCAATTTCATAAGAACAGGCGGTAAGTCATCGGATGACCGATTATAACATCAATGCAGATCATTTATCCGATCAACTTACCCAATTTGATGTGTAAATAATAGATTTACAAACAGCTCGTTACTCGGTCATGTATTGAATGGTT
>NZ_JBFPEZ010000027.1:0-40344 GCF_040838225.1 Xenorhabdus sp. SGI246 | reverse complement strand
TCGTCTATTTCACAGATAATATGGATGTCACTTCCCATCAGAGGCCGCGAGGTTACATTTTCTGGCGTGAGTTTTTTAATGTGCGAATGACGGTGTTAATGCCAATTTTCAGAACACGAGCGGTATCTCTAACCCCCGAGTTATTCATTGCCATATCAACAATCTGCTCTTTCATGCCGGGATTGCAGGCTTGATAGGTGTAATTCAGTTGAAAGGTTTTGCGGCAAGCATAGCAGTGATAACGGGGATGACCACGACTTCCTTTCCCATGCCCTTTAACATCCTCTGATTTGTGACAGTAACGACAAACCACATCAACTTTAGCCATATCTCACCCATAATAAAAAATGGGAAGTTTATCACAATATCTAATTATTGGGAGCATGACCCTTTTGATGCGGGTACGCAAGGTAAGATTCGTTCTCTCGATACGCTGGGTAAATTTCTTTCCTCTGCAGGGCCTTATCAGGAAGACAATGGTAAACCGCATAATTATCTGTACAGTAAAATTGAATATTAAAAGGCGTCAGAAGCGCTAACAATTTATCCAAGGTTTTCCTGCTGCGATCACCCAGTACATGCGCTATTACCCGCTTCCTCTCCGGTTCCCAAGCATACCAAAGCCAGCGCTGATTTTTCTTGTTACCGCCGGAAACACAAGACTCGCTACGTAATGGTCTGGCTGACCCCTTTCTACGACGGGACTTTCACCCGCAAGATCAGTACGGCTTTGCCCAGCGCACCGTTCATTACATTCGTCTGCGAGGATCACTGAGATAACAAAAAAGATATTAAACGATTGCATCAATGACGGCCAAATATTGACTCATATAAATTTGAGCCATGCATTCAACCAGTTGATTGATATTAAATACAGTAGTTTCGTTCAATGAATGTACCAATGACTTTATCGTGCATACATAAACGCTCCTTGTTTGCCAAACAATCGTTTGTCATAACCAGAACTCGCTCAATAATCCGTTATTACTGCCAGCTTCATCTCCGTAGATGTAGCAATGGATTAACGCCCAACGAATCAAAACGATTATTCTGGGACAACGCTAAAGGAGTGACCCATTTTGTCTACTAATTCAGAACGTTCCATTTTTTAAAACATGTTCAGAGGCATCGCTGATAGCTGGGTTCATATTCTCCCAGCTTTCAGCGTTATTTCTCACTTACTCAGCGCATGATAAATTTCTAATGAATTCGGCATGGTTTAACCACTTCTGGTCAGCTAAAAACTCAAGCCCCTTTCAACATATCAAACACCACTCGTGCAAACCCTTTTGCCAGCTCAGGGTTAGACAGGTACTGCATCATCATCTCTTGCTGAGCATCATTACTATCCATAACCGCATCATCAATGGCTTTAGGAAAATCACCTAACATGGCCTGCTCGCGTGTGTTATTCGCAATCTGCGTCATCACCGCCTGGTTTTCCGACAGCTTGTCACGCACGGTAAAAGCATAATTGATCATGTCTTTGTCAGTGAGATTGTCGGTGATAAACAGGTCGTTCAGGCGCGCCAGAACATTCGACAAAAACTCTTCTTTCTTATCCTTTGGTTTCGCCGTACCAATATCATTGCCCGGTTTTATTTTGTATTCTTCAGCATCTTCCTGAAGTTTGAGATGCTGTTCGTGGAGTTTTGACAAACGATAATGACTCATCTCCACATTACTTAAATCAATCTCATCTTCTTCAATACGCTGCTCATGTAACAACGGACGAAGGTGACGAGCAAACAGACTCAGTTTCTCTAACTCCTTGTCATCGTAGTCAACGATCTGCGACATAAATTCGTATAAACGGACAAAGCTGCCGAGATCTTTTTTGAAGATATCCAGTTTGTCTTTTTCCTGTTTACACGCTTTAAAGTTGTTTTCCGCGTTAGTGATTAGCACCACATCACCGGTCTTTTTGGTGCGTTCAAGCATCTCTTTTGCCAGCACATAGGCATCAATCGCGGAGGTATAACGTTGTTTCCAGCGTTCAACAGCAGGCTTACAGATATTGCTAATCGCGGCGTTAGATTTGTTTTTGGTGAAGAACGCCTCGCAGAATTGCTCAACTTCGCTCCACAGGAAAATGCCGCTGGAGCGAAGTTTCTCGAACAACTCGAAGACTAACTGAGGATCACTGACGTCAGTCAGCTCCGCTGTTTGATAGTAAGGCTGGAAAGCGCCCAGAATATCGTCCGGTTCATTATAGAAATCGAGCACGTATGTCCCCGATTCTGCTTTACCCGGATAGGTACGATTTAGCCGTGAAAGCGTCTGCACGCACCCCACCCCACCCAAAGCTTTATCGACATACATGGCGCACAGCTTAGGTTGGTCAAAACCGGTCTGAAATTTATTCGCCACCAGCATCACCTGATAGTCATCGCTATCAAAAGCTTTACGCATATCCCGGCCTTTCAGCCCTAGGTTCATACTCATTTCAGTAAACTTCTGGTTCAGCAGCGCGAGGCTGTTATGATCGCTTTCAACGAATTCGACTTCGCCTGAAAACGCCACCATCGCGTTGATCTTCTGGTAGCTGTTCTCAGCAATGTATTTATCAAACGCCAATTTATAACGTACTGCCGCTTTACGTGAGCTGGTAACGACCATCGCTTTGGCCTGCCCGCCCAGCAAATGCACCACATGCTTACGGTAGTGCTCAACAATGACTTTAACTTTCTGCGAGATGTTATATTCGTGCAGCGCTACCCACTGAGTCAGTTTGACCTTCGCTTTTTTGCTGTCGACTTCCCGGTCTGGATCGTCCAGCTTCTGCAAGAGTTTATAAGCCACCTTGTAATTGGTGTAGTTCTTCAGGACATCAAGGATAAAGCCTTCTTCAATAGCCTGACGCATGGAGTAGACATGGAACGCTTCGGGTTTATTGGTTTTTGACGCAGGTTCAAGTGGATTGGGACGACGACCAAATAATTCCAGCGTTTTGGCTTTTGGCGTCGCGGTAAACGCATAGTAGTTAAGATTATTACTACCCTTACGGGCGGCGATGGTGGCACCCATCATATCTTCAGAAGACAGCACCACATCATCATCCGCTTCCTCGGTCATCAACACTTCTTTCAGTTGGCGTGCCGTGAAGCCGCTTTGTGAAGAGTGGGCTTCGTCGGCAATCACGGCATATTTACGCAGTTTGAGGCTGACACTGTTTTCAATCGCCTTTAGCACAAACGGGAAGGTTTGAATGGTGACGATAATAATCGGCTGCGAGTTTTCCAGCGCACTGGCGAGCTTTTCAGACTTCGAACCATCGCCTTCTTTATTGTTGATGCGCCCGACCACACCATCCTGATGCTCAAACTGGTAAATGGTGTCCTGGAGCTGATCGTCCAGTACGGTACGGTCTGTCACCACAATCACCGAATGGAACTGCTTCTCGCCTTTCTCATCATACAGCCGGGAAAGCTGGTGGGCGGTCCAGGCAATTGAGTTAGATTTACCGGAACCCGCGCTGTGCTGAATCAGATATTTATTGCCTGTGCCTTCAATTGTAGCAGCACTAATCAGCTTGTTCACCACATCCCACTGGTGGTAGCGCGGGAAGATCAGGCTCTCTTTCTTGCCTTTCAGGCCATTCCATTCTTCTTTCTCTTCAATTTTCAGATGTACAAAATTGGCAAGAATACTCAGCAGATTGTCCGGACTCAGCACTTCATTCCACAGATAGCTAGTGGCGTATTCGTTTTCATCTTCCGGGATATCGTTCCCTGCACCGCCGTCTTTTGTGCCTTTGTTAAAGGGCAGGAAGAAGGTTTTATCACCGTCGAGTTTGGTCGCCATAAACACTTCATACTGACTGACGGCGAAGTGCACCAGTGCACCGCGCTTGAAGGTAAGTAGCGGTTCAGGCTTGTTGGTGGCAGGATCTTTCGGCAAACGCGTTTTCTTATATTGTGTGATCGCGTTTTGCACCGCCTGCTTAAATTCGGATTTCAGCTCAAGCGTCGCCACCGGCAGGCCGTTCACAAACAGCACCAGATCGATGCGCCATTTCTTCGCTTTTATGCCAGATTCTTCAAATGCTGCTTTCGAAGCATGTGGGCTATAAACCAGCTCCGGCACAATACGGCAGATGTTCTGTTTATAGCGCGCGAGGATTTCCGGGTTGAGGTTATGTTCTGGCTTAAACTGACACAGGGAGAAACGGACGTTATGGCTTTTGATTCCGTGACGCAATACGCCCAGCGTACCATAAGTGCGCGACAGCATATCGGTAGCGTTGATATCGGCTTTTTTTAGTTGCGCCACCAGCGCATCGAGAAAATGACGTTCAGTATCAGTGGGATAAATCTTCGAAAACTTCTCCCACTCCTGCGGTTGTGTTGTCTGAACGAAGGTTAGCGCATCTTGCGAATATAAAGCGCGTTCTCGATCGTAGCTGTCACCTTTGCCAATAGCCCAGCCTTTTTCACCCATTTGCTTAATGATTTCTTTCTGGAAAATCAGCTCCTTGGTGGTATCCATACTCATGCGGCGGCCTCCTGTGATTCTTCAACTTCTTGCGTGTCGGGTGCAACCCAGTTACGAACGTCGATTTTTCCGGTGACGGCGGCGGAGATAAGGGCGGTGCGACGTTCTTGGAGTAAATCTATTTGGTTAGTTGCTTTTTTAATTAGCTTCTTAAATATTTTCTTTTGTGAAGAAATAAAATTCACAATATGATTTTGTTCTACAATTGGTGGAATGGAAGTCAATATTTCATTTAATATAGAGATATTTATCACTCCCATAGTCCCCCCTCTGGATAATAGTTCAAACTGCTTAAATACTGTTTCGCTCTTCAAGAACTCCCTTACAAAAAAGGGATTAAACTCATTATTTAGGGAGGCTTTTATTAAGCGAGGATTAATTATTCCGTCCTCAGCCCAATCAGGAAAAACAGCAATTTTTCCAAAAGTACCGACACAACTTATTAAAATATCGCCAGTTTTTACTTCATATCTAGATAGCTTTTTAAAATCACTATCTGAAAGATAGTAATCGCCAATGTGGAAGTCATTAGGAATAACCTGCTCTTGCCCATAGACTTTATAACCACCTTTTACATACATATCTTTGGTGATACTTGAACCAAATGGTCCTGCAATAATACTTCTACATATATATTTGAATTTTTGAATACTCCAATGTTCCGGCACTTCCCCCAACCACTCAACACCAGAATCTTTCATCGGCACATCAGGGTTTAGACCTTTGGTTACGGCATGGCTAATCACTGCCTGTCGTTTTTCTTTTAACAGTTCAATTAGTTGTTGCTGCTTCTCAATCAGGTTATCGATTTTTGCGGTTTCGTGATCGAGAAACTCAACAATCCTCTCTTGTTCCTCCACAGGTGGTAGAGTAAAACATAAATTACCAAGTTGTTCCGCAGACACTGCTTCAAACGTACTACCTGTTGCTATGGCATCAAGTTGGTATTTATATGTTGGAAGTAACCACCATAAAAAATTCGGTAGGGTATTAGTTGATGCTGCGATGCTACATAGCCCTCTCCCTATTCCATATTTTTTATCAGCAAAGTTTATTGCTCCAACTGGGGCTCGTACCGAAAAGAGAAGCTCCCCAGGATTTGCAATTTTTTTGACCACGGAACAGTATTGTTTTTCTAATGGGTTGATTTTTCCAAACTCAGCATTGCCTTGCAAAAAGGCTAGGCCGTTTCCATCAATATTACAATCATCTGAGCTTGGAGACTGCCCCATATTAATATAGGCCACTAACTTTAAACGAGTAACTTTCCAATGTGTTGGGGCATATCCCAACCACTCAACCCCAGAATCCTTATACTCCAGATACGCCTGATATTTATTTAACCCAGCCATCAGGAATGTACCTCCTGCAGCAGCTTCATAATCTCAGCACTTACCGCGTCCAGATCAGCATCAATCTCTTCCAGTGGGCGTGGAGGTTGATAAACGTAGAAATGGCGGTTAAATGGGATCTCATAGCCAACAATTCCCACCTCGCCGTCTTTCTCATCACGTTTATCGGCATTAATCCAAGCATCAGCCACGTGCGGCAGCACTTCTGCTTTGAAGTAGTCTTCGATCAGAACGCTGGTGACAACATCCGGATTCAGCGGCACGTTCTCGTTATCACGCAGATCGCCATCCTGCTCAAACTCCACCACCTTGCCGTTATACTTAAAAGCTCCGTACAGCGGCTGCTCGTCTTCTTTCAGTACCTTTTTCACAACCGGCTCTGCGGCAGGATTTTTGCTGGTAATAGCGCTGATAAACTGTTTGTTCTCTTTGGTATCCAGTTTAATGCCTGCGGTTTTCAGCGCACCTTTCAGAGTGAGCTGGAACTGGTTGAAGTCATCGCTGACCTGCGTCTTACCACCGGCCTGCGCACCCAGTGCGGTTTGAATCTGCTGCGCTTTTTCCATTAACGCGCGCTGCGCCAGCCATAGTTTGCTACCGAGCAGATCTTTAATTTGCTTCTCTTTCAGCTCGGCAAATTCAGCTTTGATAATGGTGCGAGCTTCCGCTGCGATTTCAGAAAAATCGCCATAGTTATCGTCCTGCCACTGTGTGGCGAACTCTTCATACAGACGTTCCATCGGCGCGTTGAATGGCTTCGGTGCAAAACGCAGACTGGTAATCGCCTCATCGGTAACCTGTGCAGACAAACGCAGCGGGCGTTCAATAGTCAGACGGCGATAGCCAAAGTCAGTGCTGTTAAAGATTTTGCTGGCGAAGGTTTTCGGTGTTTCAGTTTTTGTCGTGGCAGACTGACGGCCACGGTTGGATTTTTGCTCTACGGCTTTTTCCAGCCCCAACTCTTCCAACGGCGTGGCATCCACCGCCTCAAAATTACCAAAGGTACGGGTGATGAGTTTAATATCATCTTCACCCATCAGGTTACGTTTAGAACCCAGCGACTTACGCATTTTGCCGCACAGGTTAGTAGCATCAATCAACTGTACTTTGCCTTTGCGCTCTGACGCTTTCTTATTCGACAGGATCCAGACATAGGTCGCAATGCCGGTGTTATAGAACATATCAGTCGGCAGCGCGACAATGCCTTCCAGCAAATCGGCTTCCAGAATATAACGACGGATTTCGCTCTCACCGCTGCCCGCACCACCGGTAAACAGCGGTGAGCCGTTGAGGATAATTCCGATGCGCCCACCATTAGTCACGGTGCCATCCTCATTGTGGCTGTTGCGCATTTTGCTGATGAGATGCAGCAGGAACAGCAGCGAACCATCAGACACACGCGGCAGGCCCGGACCAAAACGGCCATTAAAGCCCTTTTGTTGATGCTCATTGATGATCTCGCCTTCAATCTTTTTCCAGTCCACGCCAAACGGCGGATTAGACAGCATGTAGTCGAACTGGTCCTGCGGTAGCTGGTCGTTGGAAAGGGTGTTGCCCAGCTTGATACGGCTGACGTCCTGCCCTTTGATCAGCATATCGGCTTTACAGATAGCGTAGGATTCTGGGTTTAATTCCTGACCAAAAGCACGCATCACCGCATTAGGATTCAGTTCATGCACATATTCCATACCGGAAGAGAGGAAACCACCCGTCCCTGCGGTTGGGTCGTAAATGGTGCGGATAATGCCGTCTTTCGATAAAGCTTCATCATCCTCCATAAATACCAGCGAGGTGGTTAAACGTACAATATCGCGCGGGGTAAAGTGCTCCCCCGCCGTCTCGTTTGAACTTTCCGCAAAACGGCGGATTAACTCTTCAAACACCAGGCCCATGTCATGGTTGGAGATTTTTTGTGGGCTGAGATCGGTGGTGGCAAATTTTTTCACCACTTTAAACAACAGGTTGGCATCCTGCAAAAGGCTAACAAACTCGCTGAAATTAAAGTGTTCGAAAATTTCACGCGCATCTTTTGAGAAAGACTGGATGTAGTTCTCCAGGTTGGCCTTGATATCATTTTGCCCCATCTTTCCGAGGTTCATCGGAGAGGAGTTGAAGAATGTCAGACCGCTGGCACGGAGCAGAAATTTCTCTTTTGCTTCTGGTGGCAGCGAACTGGTTTTCAGTTTTTCAGCCTCGGTCACCACGGCATCTTTAGTGGCGGCTAACACGCACTCAAGACGACGCAACAGGGTAAAAGGCAGGATCACACGCCCGTACTGAGATTGCTTAAAATCACCGCGAAGTAAGTCAGCAACCGACCAGATAAAAGCTGCCGTTTGAGAAAAATTAGTGTCAGACATGATTGATACCCGGAAAATGACATAAGTAAATAAAGTGACTTGATTATACCTCATCAGACATATCGTGCTTTAACTTATAGCGCATTCAACTCAACTGAAGTGGCCCATATCAATTGTAGGATTTCTGTATTTACAGGAATAACATCGGGATTATTTATTTCATATCGTTATAAATTTTAATTTGAGCCTGTTCGATGCCTACTCTTTTTTGTAGTGGTATAAGGATCTCGGACACCTCAAAAGCCTACTAATGTTATTCATATGGCAATGAGGTGTGGCAATGAAAATGAAACTCACCAAACGCCACTATTCCGCTGAATTTATGCTGGAGGCGGTTCAACAGGTTGTTCTCTATCAACAACGGGTTGTCGATATCGCCCGTTCATTGGGGATCAATAACAGCACGCTGGGAAAATGGGTTCGCCAGTACCAAGCCGAAATACAGGGAATAACGGCTGTGGATAAGGCACTGACGCCCGAACAACACCAGATACAAGCATTAGAAAAACAAGTGAAACGTCTGGAAATGGAAAAAGAAATCCTAAAGCAGGCGGCCATGCCGATGAGCGAGAAGCTCAGTGGCGCTATGCGTTGATCACACGGCTGAGCTCTCGGTGGCCAGTGACAGAATTCTGTCAGATACTTCAAGTGTCACGCCGTGTCTATTATGACTGGCTATGACTGGCGACAACGGCCGGTCGACACGGAACGTCTGTAGTTGCGCATCCGGGTTCGTTAATTGTATAACCAAAGCCGGTTTGACAAGTGTATGGCTCCCGCCAGAAAGTTATCGGGACATTCATGAGGCAATGAGGGATATCACCGACTATTTTGGCCGGTATTACAACGATATCCGTCCCTATAGCTTTAATGGGGGATTTCTCCGGCTGAATACGAAAGACAGTGGGAAGAGGCTAGAAATGTGTCTGAAAGTTTTTGACCACTACAATCCTGAGTCGGCTCTTCCCAACACATCTCAACCAAGCAATACAACCGTATTTTTCATGGATGGATTGAAAAGTTTGGTCTCGATGATTCGCTGTACAGTACACATTCCATGAGAAGAACTAAACCATACCTGATATACAAGAAAACGAAAAATTTGCAGGTGATTCAATTCCTGCTGGGCCACAAAAAATTAGAAAGTACAGTTCGTTATCTGGGTATTGAGGTCGATGACGCTTTGGAGATATCTGAGTCAATTGAAGTCTGAGTTAAACAGGGCTGTTGAAGCAGCCCTGTGCCAGAAGCGGACCTACCACCTTGAAAAAGTATCTTCAGAGCCTACCTACTGGTAAGGGCCCGCGTTTATAAATACCCGAATCTGCATTTATCTTCGCCAGCCTACATTCCATTTTCTCCGAACCACAATAACTGAAAATGAAACCCCAAATAGAGTGTGTAGGCAGAGTATCCACGAAACAGCAGAAACTCACTCAATGTACTGGCTGAAGCGCAGGAGATAACCATCTGGATCTTGCACCAGAAATTCTCTCTGGCAGGCTACTGTCTCTCCAATACTGTAGTGGTTATCCCGGAGATTCCGAAACAGCGGTACGCCATGTTCTTCCAGGCGGGCAAGCATGCGCTCAATATCGTCTACCTCGATTTGGAAATTAACACCCCGGCCTAACGGCCTGACGAGTTCTGCCGTGTTCCATCCTTCAACATGATATTGCTCGAGCATCAATTGCGCCTCGCCGAGACAGATGTAGGCAAAATCGGGAGCGCTGCGTCTTATCATGACGGTAAAGCCGAGTATGTCAGCATAGAAGCGCAGGGAGGCGAGAAAATCCGTTACAGTCAACTCGGGAACCATACGGTTCCAGTAAGGTTCTTTCTGGTCAGTCATTGTACGTATCCTTTTTTGATTGACACAGTATACATCAGGTGATTTGCCCCCACACGCGTGATTCGTGGCCGGGATGTTATGGTAAATCAGGTAACTGGAACTGGATTGTTATTAAACAAGTGTGGTTGGATACGTTCTATTTCTGGCATTCTGGCTGATGGAACTCAGCGTTCTTGATCTCATCAGGCCAGTAGTCGCTCGTAACCGCCCTAAGTCCTATAGACGGTTCAGGGCGTGAAGCGGGCGTTCATAGAGTTGGAGCTTCAACCGGGGCAATGTCAACCCATAATAACTCTGAGTTATCAATTAGGTTGTGTCCCTTAATTCTATAATCTCCGGTAAAAGAGTCGAATACAGCCTAATTTCACCATGGACAGGGAGTTCCGCGCTGTCTTTTCATAACGTGTTGCGATACACCGATTTCCTTTAAGAAAACCAAAACAACGTTCGACCACATTTCGGTGACGATAAGCCTGTTTATCAAATTGAACACGACCATCACGACTTCCTTTTTCATTAACTTTATAAGGAATAATGCGCTTTATTCTCAATTTACCCAGGTAACCGCGGAGTTTTCCTCCCGAATAGCCTTTATCTGCCAACACGGCTTTACCACGGCGTGTCATAAAACCATTCTTGCGTTGTACACCAACGCCTTTGAGCAAGGGGATCGCGATTTGACTTTCATGGGCTTGGCCTGCTGTCAACATCAGGTGTTCAACATGTGGACGTCCTGCCCGCTTTGAACGAACAGGCGGTAGACAAGGTTCTATCACTACCCAAGCATCATCAGGAATGTCGTAACGTGCCATCATTTTGTTCCAGTATTCAATCTGCTTATCAGCCATCTCGCGCTACAACAGGCTTATATGTGGACATTTTATACAGCAGCAGTCGGTGCTCTTATACCACTACTACTTAGCTTGAGCATCAATAACCGAAACGTAAAACTTAATCTTTTATCATCAGAAGAGAATAGCTAATGAACCATTATATTAATGAAATGTTGGAAGCTCATATTGCCATTGAAAACTGGCTTGGCAAAGGTGAAGGAGACGTACAAGCACTCCTTGACCGTTTCAGTCAAAATTATTCAATGATCACAGTAACAGGTACGATGCTTGATCATAAATCTCTGAGCCATTTTTTTCCGATGCACTGAATTTTGGGAGCACATCTCATGAATACGATCAAAGTGGTGGGTATTGACCTCGCCAAAAACGTTTTTCAAGTTTGTGTCTGGATGGAAGATGGTTTCGTTGCTTCGAACCGAAAAATCTCACGACAAAAATTCCTTGATACCATACGGGCTTTTCCACCTGAAACCCTCATTGCCATGGAAGCCTGCGCCACTTCTCATTATTGGGGCCGGCCGTTACAGTCTATGAGCTATAATGTCCGGCTTATTTCCACCCAGCATGTAAAAGTTTCAGCCATCATCAAAAAAACGATGCCAATGATACGCTGGCTATCTGTGAAACGGCCTGTCGACCCGGTTTCTATTTTGTTCCCATAAAAACCGTCGAACAGCAAGATATCAAGGCACTATAGTGGAAAACCCAAACCTTATTTAGCATTTTGCGTAGTTGCCAGTTCTCTTTAATCTGAGCACTTTTTTAGGCTGATACGCCAGTTATCACCAGACTGCACTTGGTGTCTGGCCGCGAAGTTATCCATATTGAGTGCTACCGATACCTGTAGCAGGCTGTTGAGATACACCAAAGGTTGACCTTCAGGAACTTCACCAAAACTGCTGACATATGGGGCTTTGCCTTCATACCGAATCTTGTTCCCTTCACTTATTTTAATACAAACCTTATCCCCTTTGTGGATACCCACCTTACTGACCTGGCTGTCACTGATATTACTCCAGACGTTACCAAACCGTACATCTAGAACTGGAATAGTACCTTTGAGAGTTCCATCCCTTTCAGCTACACCAGCCTGATAAGGGATCTTTACTACTTTATTTGGTAACAGCGGCCCCACCTGTTCATAGCTAATAGTACCTGAGGCAAGTCGTGCCCCAGTATATGCGTATACATCACGTCCATGAAAAGTATATGATTTTTCAGAGCCAGGTACACGGTTGAACTTCTCATCAATCTGACGTACAGACTCAATACCAAAGTGTTCAGCTACCAAGGTCAATGTTCCGTTATCCGGTGAAACTATGTAATGACCACTCTGTGTCTTGAGAACCACTGAGCGTCTGTCAGTACCTACTCCCGGATCCACCACACTTACAAAGACAGTCCCTTTGGGCCAGTATGGTAGAGTCTGGTAAAGGCGATATGAAGCTTCCCAAACATTATAAGGTGGAATTTCATGTGTTAGATCATAAATAGGCAGGCTAGGATTCACCTTGAAAGATATCCCTTTCATAGCCGATACCGCCCCATCTTTTAGGCCGAAATCTGTCTGAAACACTAGGGCTTCATTGGCAACAGTAACCGCACTTACAAGAGCGAGAGAAAGACTCGCAGCCCGGAGAGTAGTTCGAATATCCATAACTGAATCCTTTTCATTTAATAGCGGGAGACGAAATATACTGTTCATAGGGATTTTGGGGTTGAGTAGACCCGCCAGTAACCCGGACCGGTGCAAAACTCGCTATCCGGTGGCACTGGCTATGCCTTCCGGAGCAGGACTTTCACCTGCAAGATAAATACAGCTTTTCACAGCGCACGGAGCAATGGAACAGTAAACACTTTTAAGCGTTCAATTTAAATAGCCAAAAATCAGGTAGCCAACTTACATCGTGAATTGTCATTTTTAGCCGGCTCATCTACGATAGCCAAGTTACCTACTCATTTTGGCCAAGCTTGCGGCGAAATCATAATCAAGATTATAACACTCTGTTTTTAATGATATTGGCTACTTTATTTGACCTATTAACTGTTCTTATAGATCCGTCGCCCTACAAACCCCTTTATACCACACTAACATATTTAACCCTTTCCATAAATTTGTGTAATTGTCTGTTTCGATTATGTTTAACTAATCAATTAAAACACGTTACTGCCGGAACAAACCCGTGGTCAGTAATCGGTGACGAATGAATAAAACAGCATAATAATCAAAGGGGAATGGAGATATCTCTATCGAACTGTCGATTGAATAATTTCAACCCATTTTAAATGAGCTACAGAAAAAAATGTAATTCTTAGGGTGTGAATGGCAATATCTCGCTCATGCATGACAGCCATAACTAAATCTCCCTTATCATAGGAGATTGATCATGAGTACGTAACCGTGGAACAAAAACCGTATCATCGGTCAAGATACACTGTTAGCTCCAAACGGGAGAAATGGTTACAGTATCTCAGTATAATTCCCAAGTATTTCCCTATTGATTTTAGCGCAACAGGCGATGCAACAAGACACCCAGCATCCTATATCAATATCCTCCAGAAATAAAAAACCGGCGCTTATAGAGCAACCAACATTGATAATGTTATTTTCATTGTCACACTAACGGAGAGAATATGGATCTTGGAATCACGGGTCGCTGGGCTGTCATAGGGAAAGTTTTCCGGTATTATTCACATAACCGAGCAGAACAGGTTCTGTCTTACGCTGAACGATACCATTTTCATCGGTACAACATTCAACCGCGTTTTCAATTCATCACGATAAACGTCCCGAATATTAATAGCCGAAAATCGGATAAGAAAATGGATAACGACTTATACCGTTATCGGTATTTAGTGGAAAATACGTTCGCCAGGGTGAAACACTTTCGTACAATAGCCACAAGATACGATAAGCTTGAATGGAATTACGCCAGTTTGGCACTGGCGTTTGTCATTATATGGCTACCGATGTGGATTGAGTAAATGATAAACAATCTTGACTGGCACGAGCATAACTGCCATCCAGACAAATCTCAGACCAGTCTATCAAGCCTTTTTTATCCAGAATGGACAGTAATCGATTAAATATCTTATTGATAAGGCCTGATTTTGACCAACGGTTAAATCGGTTATAAACCGTTTTCCAAGAGCCGTAGCGTTCAGGAAAATAATTAATATATCAAATCGTTATCATATTATACCTGCATATTCATCACTTCACGATACGCACTATCCAGCTTATTCTTGACCTGAA
Source organism: Xenorhabdus sp. SGI246 (assembly GCF_040838225.1). Lineage (NCBI taxonomy): Bacteria > Pseudomonadati > Pseudomonadota > Gammaproteobacteria > Enterobacterales > Morganellaceae > Xenorhabdus > Xenorhabdus sp. SGI246. The sequence goes on along the minus strand of NZ_JBFPEZ010000027.1, from coordinate 26,176 downwards.
TACCCAATTGCAACGAAATACTCGCTTTCTGCATATTGACCATCACATCATTCAATTCCACACCAGGTACACCTAGAGTGAAATCTTGGGCCTGTTTAGTCGCATTCACGCGGTTTTGGTTTATTTTTTCTACCGCGGCGGTAAGATGACTGGCAAATCCTTCCTTTACAGGCATAGGCTTAGCGATATTGGCCGCTTGTAGTGCCTGCGCCTGCATTTGTTGTAGTACACCTGCAATTGCCTGAATTGACATAAAAACCTCGTGTTAAATCACCCTATTGGTTACGTGATTAAATGCCATATTAGCCGTGGGCTGGTTGGCAGTTTTTCCAGGCAGCCACCGTAACATAGCCTTTTCAATCTAAAGCGGGTAATTGAAGTAAAAATTCGAAGCTTATTGTGCCATTAAAAGATGTGTGAACAGCGAATAATGACGAGATTAATTATATCAATCGCTTTCAAGTTGCTTCGCAACAGTAAGTGGACGAGTTTTCGGCGGCATAATCAACCATGTCACTGGAGCAAACACCGCCAATCAAAAGGCAGCTTGAAAGATGAAAGGTATATCCCCTATGGATTTCAAGGTTGCAACTTGAAAGACGACGGGTATACAAGAAAAGTTTTTTCGCTTGCGTATGGGGAGTCTGTTTTGTTACGCCACGCTTTTAGTATTCATGTTGACCAGCAAGGCAAGGATCGTCTATGAGTGCAGCAACGACCGACACTGAGAATCCACAGAAGGGTTTCAGTGCTATCATCAGTAAGATAAAAGCTGATCCAAAAGTTCCATTATTAGTTGCTGGCTCTGCTGCCATTGCTATTATCGTCGCCCTTTTCCTTTGGTTGCGCAGCCCTGATTATCGGGTGCTCTACAGCAATCTGAGTGATAAAGATGGCGGTGAGATCGTTACACAATTAACTCAAATGAATGTCCCTTACCGTTTTGCCGAAAACGGCTCAGCCATCATGATACCCACTGACAAGGTTCATGAGATCAGGCTGAAACTGGCACAACAAGGGTTACCAAAAGGGGGAGCTACAGGCTTTGAGTTACTGGATAAAGAGAAGTTCGGCATCAGCCAGTTTAGTGAACAAGTTAATTATCAACGTGCACTGGAAGGAGAATTAGCACGTACCATTGAATCACTCGGCCCTGTCCAGAGTGCCCGTGTTCATCTGGCATTGCCAAAGCCTTCCCTGTTTGTGCGTGAGCAGAAATCACCCTCTGCTTCCGTAACCGTAGGATTACTGCAAGGCCGTATTCTGGATGAAGGACAAATCAATGCCATTGTCCATATGGTTTCAAGCAGTGTTGCGGGTTTACCACCAGGAAATGTCACCATTGTAGATCAGGCCGGGCGTCTGCTGACACAATCCGATGCTAACGGGCGTGATCTGAACACGACTCAGTTAAAGTACATACAGGAAGTCGAGAACCGCTTCCAGCATCGCATTGAGACTATTCTGGCACCTGTCGTTGGTCGTAGCAATGTACATGCTCAAGTGACAGCGCAAATTGATTTTTCTCGCCGCGAAGAAACCGCAGAAGAATATAAACCCAACCAGCCACCTAATCAGGCTGCCGTTCGTTCAAAACAGACCAGTTCAAGCGAACAAAGTGGTGGACCACTGGTTGGCGGTGTTCCGGGGGCTTTGTCAAACCAACCGAGTGCTGCACCAAGTGCGACGATTGAGAAGCCTAAAACGAACACTAAAGGTGACGAAAAATCTGATCAAGGACGCAATAGTAATAATAGTAATAACCGCTATGAACGTATGATTAGCAACAATCGCAATAATCGTCATGACGAAACTATTAACTATGAAGTGGATCGCACCATTCGCCATACCCAGTTACAGGCGGGCGGTGTGGAACGTCTCTCCGTTGCAGTTGTGGTTAATTACGCTACCGTTCAGGGAGAGAATGGCCCGGAAACTCAGGCTCTGACTCCAGAACAATTATCCCAGATTGAAGCATTGACCCGTGAAGCAATGGGTTTCTCTGCCGAACGCGGCGATAGTCTAAACGTCGTTAACACACCGTTCAATGACACATCCGAAGTGATAGAAACGCTGCCATTCTGGCAACACCCAGTCCTGTGGGAGAAATCATTAGAGTTGGGTCGTTGGTTACTGTTAACGTTGGTTGCATGGTTGCTATGGCGCAAGATTATCGTGCCACAAATTGCTAAGAAACGTGCAACAGAAAAAGCAGCACTGGAAGCGCAGAAAAAACAGAGTAAGCAAAAAACTGAATCTCATGCTGAACTGGATGAAAAAATGCGCCGTCAATTGGCTCGCCAACGTGTTAGTGCTGAGATCCAAAGCCAGCGTATCCGTGAACTTGCAGAAAAAGATCCTCGCGTAGTTGCGCTGGTGATCCGTCAATGGATGAGTAACGAACAATGAGTCTGACCGGAACAGAAAAAAGCGCCATCATGTTAATGACCCTGGGAGAAGATCAAGCAGCCGAGGTGTTTAAGCACCTGAACTCCAGGGAAGTTCAGCAATTAAGTATTGCGATGGCGGGGATGAGACAAATCTCCAATCAACAACTGGCAGAAGTACTGGCGGAATTTGAGGAAGATGCCGGACAGTTCGCTGCTCTCAGTATCAATGCCAACGATTACCTACGCAGTGTATTGGTGAAAGCGTTGGGTGAAGAGCGTGCTTCCAGCCTGCTTGAGGATATTCTTGAGTCCCGCGATACCACAACGGGTATCGAAACCCTCAACTTTATGGAACCTCAGACAGCAGCCGATATGATCCGTGATGAGCATCCGCAGATCATTGCTACTATTCTGGTTCACCTGAACCGTGGTCAGGCAGCAGATATTCTCGCCATGTTTGATGATCGCCTGCGTAATGACGTCATGCTGCGTATTGCTACCTTTGGTGGTGTTCAGCCAGCCGCATTGGCTGAATTGACCGAAGTACTGAATAATCTGTTGGATGGTCAGAACCTGAAACGTAGCAAAATGGGGGGTATCCGTACTGCGGCTGAAATCATCAACCTGATGAAGAGTCAACAGGAAGAAAGTGTTATCGAAGCTGTCCGTACCTATGACGGTGAACTGGCGCAGAAAATCATTGATGAAATGTTCCTGTTCGAAAACCTCATTGGTGTGGATGATCGCAGCATCCAGCGTCTATTGCAGGAAATTACAACCGATTCGCTGTTGATTGCCTTGAAAGGCTGCGATCAAGCACTCCGCGATCACTTCCTCAACAATATGTCGCAGCGTGCTGCTGAAATTATGCGTGATGATTTGGCAACCCGTGGCCCGGTTCGCATGTCTCAAGTAGAAGCTGAACAGAAAGCCATTCTGCTTGTGGTTCGTCGTCTGGCAGAAAGCGGGGAAATGATCCTAAATGGCGGTGACGATACCTATGTCTGATAATTCAAATAATGGAAACTGGCAGCTCTGGTTGCCAGGTGAATTGACTCAGTGGGAAACATTGCAGGCAAAACTGGAGCAGGTAAAACTGGAATCACTGGACGATGAACAGGAGCGGCTGCAAGAACAGGCCAGGATACTGGATGAATTGAAGGAACAAGCGCGTCAGACTGGCTATGAGCAAGGTTTTTCTGAAGGGCAATCCCGTGGATACGAACAAGGGGTTGAGGAAGGACGACAAGCCGGGTTTGAGCAAGGATTACAGGAATCCAGGGAGCAACAACAGGCGGTCACCGGACAGTGGAAAGCACTATTAACTGATTTTAACCATTCGCTGGATGGATTAGATACTGTTATTGCTTCACGTCTGATGCAGCTTTCCCTGACAGCTGCTCAGCACATTCTTGGGCAACCAGCAGTTTGTGATGGTACAGCCTTGCTGAATCAGATCCGTGAATTTATCCAGCAAGAGCCACTACTCAGTGGCAAGCCACAATTGCGTGTTCATCCACAAAATATCCCATTGGTTGAACAACAGTTGGGTGAGATCCTGAAACTACATGGCTGGCGTTTGATTGCTGACAATAAACTGCATCCGGGAGGCTGTAAAGTCAGCGCTGATGATGGCGATCTGGATGCCAGTCTGGCGACACGCTGGCATGAAATGTGCCGTCTGGCAGTATCAGGAGAAATGTGATGACGGCAAGACTTGGGCGCTGGCTAACCACGTTAGATGCAATGGAAAAACGTCTGGATAAGACACCGAAAGTACGTCGTTATGGGCGTTTGACCCGCGCCACGGGTTTGGTACTTGAAGCAACAGGTTTACATCTGCCTCTGGGGGCAACCTGTCTTATCGAACGGCAAAATGGCAATACCATTGAAGAAGTTGAAAGTGAAGTCGTCGGCTTTAATGGCGAAAAACTGTTATTGATGCCTTTGGAAGAGTTAGAAGGTATTGTCCCTGGCGCCCGTGTTTATGCCCGTTCTTACGGAACAGATGTTGGTAGTGGGCGCCGTTTGCCATTAGGGCCAGAGTTACTTGGCAGAGTGTTGGATGGTGCAGGCCGTCCCCTTGATGGATTACCTGCCCCTGATACAAATTACCGCGCGTCTCTGACTACACCCCCACTCAATCCTCTGCAACGTACTCCTATCAGTGACGTCCTGGATGTTGGTGTTCGTGCGATCAACGCCTTACTAACCGTTGGTCGTGGACAGCGCATGGGATTGTTTGCTGGTTCAGGCGTCGGTAAAAGTGTGCTCCTTGGTATGATGGCTCGTTACACCCAGGCTGACGTTATCGTTGTCGGTCTGATTGGTGAACGTGGCCGGGAAGTTAAAGATTTCATCGAAAATATTTTGGGTGAAGAAGGGTTAGCCCGTTCAGTCGTTGTCGCGGCACCTGCTGATATTTCTCCGTTACTGCGCATGCAGGGGGCTTCCTATGCTACTCGCATTGCTGAAGATTTTCGCGATCGCGGCAAGCACGTTTTATTGATCATGGATTCCCTTACCCGTTACAGCATGGCACAACGTGAAATTGCACTGGCTATCGGTGAGCCTCCGGCAACCAAAGGTTACCCCCCTTCTGTGTTTGCCAAATTACCGGCACTGGTAGAGCGAGCGGGTAATGGCGTCAGTGATGGTGGCTCAATTACAGCCTTTTATACCGTTTTGACAGAGGGTGATGACCAACAAGATCCGATTGCCGATTCTGCTCGTGCTATTCTGGACGGCCATATCGTGCTGTCGCGAACATTGGCAGAATCCGGGCATTACCCTGCCATTGATATTGAAGCATCAATCAGCCGTGCCATGACTGCATTGATTGATAATACCCATTATCGGCGAGTACAACAGTTCAAACAGCTACTTTCCAGCTACCAGCGTAACCGGGATCTTATTAATGTCGGTGCTTACGCTGCTGGTAGTGATCCTTTGTTGGACAGGGCGATTGAACTGTATCCGCATATGGCCCAATTCCTGCGTCAAGACATTGAGGAGCGTAGTGAATACGATGCAGCATGTACCCAACTGCAACAGTTATTACCGATCTAAAATGCTGAGGAAATAAATGCAACAACACTCCCCTCTTATGACTTTGCGTGACCTTGCACAGGACGCAGCAAAAAAAGCCGCAATACAACTTGCACAGGTGCGGCAGAGTCATCAGCAAATGGAGCAGCAACTCGCAGCGTTAATGGATTATCAGGATGAATACCGTACACGTTTAAACACTACACTCACTGGCGGCATGTCCAGCTCAACGTGGCAAAACTATCAGCAGTTCATGAAAACGCTGGAAATGGCAATTGAACAACACAAATTACAGCTCAACCAATGGAAAAAACGGCTTGAGCAAGCCATGTCACAGTGGCAGGAAAAACAGCAGCGTCTGAATGCCTTCGACACTCTGCAACAGCGGGCAGAACATAATTTGAAGTTACACCAAGATCGCATGGAGCAAAAACAAATGGACGAGTACGCACAACGTGGTGCACAACGGAGAATGAAACAATGAATCTCACTCTTTCGCCTACTGATTTAACATTGACGGAAAAAGCGACAGGAAAAAATCAACAGCTCCTGTTAGACGGTAACGTGCCTAAAGACAAGGCACCGGAATTTGGGCAGTTTCTCAATAAAGAGACGGACACTTTACAGAAAGCCTCTGTTCAGGGCCGTTCTGCTCAAAGCAATTCTGCTAAAACCAATTCTGATCAAAGCAATAAAGCCCACGGAAATAGTGAAAATGGTGAGAAACGTTCCACTGATAACAAAATAGAAGGTGAATTAATCCCCTCATTAGTTATAACTGGGCAAACAACCATACAGGATAAATTTTCGGCATTACCTTCAACATCAGCTCCAATATCAGCGTCAATATCAGACAGTGATGCAGAACTTACCTTGCTGGACGATGAAGATCCTTTGTCTGCTGACACGTTGATCAACGCGATGCCTATTCAGCTAGCCGGGTTGATCAATCGCCAGTCAACCGAGGGCAGTTCAGAAAATCCAGATGACTTGTCAGACATTGACAACAGCCTTGATGGCATGTTAGCTGACAAACTTGGCAAAAAAGCCAAAGGAGATATGGTGCTGGCGACAACAGGTCTGGCGGAGCATACCGAAGATAAGGGATTAGATGACGAAATCCGCTCTTTTATCAGGCAAGATACTACCCCGCTCAGCAATGGACAAGCTTCTGTCAAAAATCGATCCGTATGGGTATCAACGAGCGGAAAAGTGAAATCAACGGCTAACAATTCTGATCAAAATTCGATTCCATTAACGAATGGAAAAGAGAATAGCGGGAAAGAGTTCGCGCTCATGCAAGGGGCATCAACATTAGCAACAGCTTCTACGGAGACTTTCCCTTCTGGAGCACTACACGCCCTGTTGACTTCTCCCCAAATTTCTGCGGGCCATCAAACAAACGGACAATTTCAGTTAAATGGTACACCTGCGCCTTTACTAAGCGCCCATCTTGGCAGCGAAGAGTGGCAGCAGCAACTAAACCAACACGTGTTGTTTTTTAACCGTAATGGATTACAACAAGCTGAATTGCGCTTACACCCGCAAGAACTGGGGGCACTGCATATCCGCATGAGTGTTGAAGATAATCAGGCCCAATTACATTTTGTCTCTGCCCATCAACATGTCCGTGCCGCTTTGGAAACAGCCCTGCCTAATCTTCGTCATGCGCTGGCAGAAAATGGCATCCAACTGGCTCAAAGCAGTGTAGGGAGTGAGACATCGGAAAGTTGGCAACAGGAGCAATCAGCAAATCCACAGCCACAGGCCAATACCCGAACCCATGCTGAAAGTAATGGAACACTAGCAGCAACATCAGTGCCAACAACTCATGAATCAATGATCCGAATGACTCCTCAACAACTCGCTTCAAGTCGTGGAGGCGTTGATATTTTCGCCTGATTATCTGCCTGATTTCATCATTTACAACAATAACTGTAAAAAAACGAAACAAGGCCGATAACAAACGCGTGAGTTAATGGTTTTTTCCACGTTTGTTCCTGCTATTGCCGGAACAAAGACGCGGGATAATTGATATTGAATTTGATGAATAAGGAGCTCCGCCACGGAATGCGCGGTATCTTATTCGTTACAGAAAACAGGAATTCGTCTGTCCATGTCTGATTATAGCTACGAACGTAAACGCACAAATCCAATTTGGATGATACTGTTAATACTGATTGCTGTTCTTAGTACCGCCATCGGGGGATATAGCTGGTGGACAATGAAGCAATCCAGCAATAACAGTTCAGAAAAAGCCAAAGTCATTCATACTCCGGTATTCATGGCATTGGAGCCTTTCACCGTCAATCTGATCGACAACGAAGATCATTTTGATCGTGTTTTGTATGTCGGGGTGACATTACGTCTGCCCGATGGAACAACCCGTCAGCGCTTCCATGATTATCTGCCAGAAGTTCGTAGCCGTATGCTGCTGTTACTATCCCGCCAGAAATCGACGGATCTGGCGAAAGATGACGGCAAAGTACGTTTAGTGGAAGACATTAAACAGACACTGAGCCCGACACTGATACCCGGTGAACCTGATCAGGTGATCACCGATGTATTGTTTACTACGTTTATTCTGCGATAATCACGATGAGTGACAATATTCTTTCACAGGCAGAGATCGATGCTCTGCTCAATGGTGACAGTGCTACTGCGGATGACGTAGAACAAATCGCGTCATCAGTGGAGAGTGAGGTTCGTCCTTACGATCCCAATACACAACGCCGTGTTGTACGTGAGCGTTTGCAGTCACTGGAAATCATCAATGCACGCTTTGCCCGCCAATTCAGGATGGGATTGTTTAACATGCTGCGCCGCAGTCCGGATATTACTGTCGGTGCCATTAAGATCCAGCCTTATCTTGAGTTTGCCCGCAATTTGGCTGTGCCGACTAACCTCAATCTGGTTCACCTGAAACCATTGAGAGGAACTGCACTGTTCGCTTTTGAACCCAATCTGGTTTATATCGCTGTTGATAACCTGTTTGGCGGTGATGGCCGTTTCCCGACTAAAGTAGAAGGCCGTGAATTCACCTATACCGAGCAGCGTATTATCAACCGGATGCTGAAACTGGCATTGGATGCCTATCGCGACGCATGGGATTCTATCTTTAAACTTGAAGTAGAATACGTGCGTTCCGAGATGCAGGTGAAATTCACCAATATCACAACTTCACCCAACGATATCGTGGTAACCACACCGTTCCAGGTGGAGATTGGCGACCTGTGCGGGGAATTCAACATCTGTATTCCATTCGCCATGATCGAACCTCTGCGTGAACTCCTGACCAATCCTCCGGTGGAAAATGTGCGTCAGGAAGATGGGCAGTGGCGTGAAAGTCTGGTGAAACAAGTTCAGAACTCAGAGCTGGAACTGGTGGCGAATTTTGTTGATATCCCCTTGCGACTGTCAAAAATTCTCCAACTGAAAAGTGGCGATGTTTTACCGATTGAAAAACCTGAACGTCTCATCGTTCACGTTGATGGTGTGCCAGTGCTCACCAGCCAATATGGAACACTTAACGGGCAGTATGCCCTGCGTGTTGAACACCTGATTAACCCTGTTTTAAATGCTCTGGATGAGGAAAAGCCCAATGAGTGATGCTAAACAACCCACAGATACCAGATCGACTGAAGACTTGTGGGCAGAAGCGCTGGAACAACAGGCCGCACAGCAGACCTCTGACAGCGGTGCGTCAATCTTTGAGAACCTTGAGCCGCAGGACGCGCTCTCTCAGATCTCCGATATTGACCTGATTATGGATATTCCCGTTAAGCTCTCCGTTGAGCTAGGGCGCACTAAAATGACCATCAAACAATTGCTGAAACTGTCTCAGGGTTCAGTGGTGTCACTTGATGGCCTTGCCGGTGAACCACTGGATATCCTGATCAACGGCTATTTAATTGCACAAGGAGAAGTGGTCGTCGTATCTGACAAATACGGTATCCGTATTACAGATATCATCACACCTTCTGAACGTATGCGTCGCTTGAGTCGTTAACCATGATGGCGAATCAGCCTGCCTTTCATGCTTCTTTTCAAAATGGTGCGGCACCAGATGCCGCACCGACTGTTCCAATCACTTATTTCAATGATTAATGCAAAGATACCGATGCTATGATGACCAGCACAACAACAGCCAATACATCAATAACCAATACATCAATAGCAGGCACAGCAACAAATGTCCCTTCCCTTTCGGCTGGTCAGACATTTATGCAGATCAGCAGTGCACTGGGTGGGATCTTATTGTTGATTTTTTTCATGACATGGTTGATCCGTCGTCTGGGGCTTTCGCCTGCTAAAAACAAAAATCACCGATTGCTTAATGTCAAAGCAAGCTGCTCACTTGGGCCAAAAGAACGGGTTGTGGTGGTTCAAATCGAAGATAGCTGGTTAGTTTTGGGGGTAACATCTCAACAAATCAATGTATTACATCAGCTATCTGTATCTCCCGATAACAAGGAAAAGGAAACCGAACTTAACACGCTTCCTTTCGGTCAGTTATTAAAAAATACGCTCCAGCGAAAAAGTAAAAATGACAAGGATGGCGATGAAAAATAGAGTTTTTTTTATGGCAGACAATCAAAAAACAGACCGAAAATTTGTCTTGCACATTCATCTGGTACGTCTGGTAACGGTATTTATGACATTTTTATTACCATTGTTTCCCATGAATGCTGCCGCGGAACTACCCGGTATCATTAGCCAACCACTGGCCAATGGTGGACAAAGTTGGTCACTGCCGGTTCAGACCCTGATTTTCATCACCGCACTGGGGTTTATTCCCGCGGCCTTACTGATGATGACCAGCTTTACCCGCATCATCATTGTGTTAGGTTTGCTGCGTAACGCACTGGGAACACCTTCTGCCCCACCGAATCAGGTCATGTTGGGATTAGCATTGTTTATGACCTTTTTCATCATGGCCCCGGTATTTGACAAAGTTTATCAGGATGCTTATCTGCCTTTTAGTGAAGATAAAATCTCACTGGAAGCTGCATTGGATAAAGGCTCTCAACCTGTACGCCAATTCATGCTGCGTCAGACACGGGAAAATGATTTGGCCCTGTTTGCCCGCCTTGCCGATCAACAGGCATTTGAAACGGCAGATTCTGTCCCGATGCGTGTTCTGGTGCCAGCCTTTATGACCAGCGAATTGAAAACTGCGTTCCAGATTGGTTTTACGCTTTTTATCCCTTTCCTGATCATCGACTTGGTTGTAGCCAGCGTCCTGATGGCTTTGGGTATGATGATGGTTCCACCTGCCACGATATCACTACCATTCAAACTGATGTTGTTTGTTCTGGTAGATGGCTGGCAATTATTGCTTGGCTCGTTAGCTCAAAGTTTTTATGTCTGATTCGTTTCTCTATCTGAATTTGATGAACGTGCCAGACAAAAATATTTGGCGTTAAATATTATTGAAAAAGCTCAAGAACGGTTTGAAAAATTATGACTCCTGAATCGGTAATGGCTCTCGGTGTTGAAGCAATGAAAGTCGCATTGGCGCTGGCTGCCCCGCTGCTTTTATCAGCGCTGATATGTGGTTTAGTGATCAGCTTGTTACAGGCGGCAACACAGGTAAACGAAATGACCTTATCGTTTATCCCTAAAATTCTGGCCGTTGTTGTCACTATTATTATTGCCGGGCCGTGGATGCTGAATCTGCTGTTGGATTACATGCGTACACTTTTTAGCAGTATTCCAGCCATTATTGGTTAATCATGATCCCGTTTGATAGCGAAACACTTGCCCGTCTCGTCAGTGATTTTTTCTGGCCAATGGTGCGTCTTTTAGCATTGTTCAGTATTGCCCCGATTTTCAGTGAAAAACAGATGCCGATAAAAGTCAGAATTGGCCTGGCATTAGTGATCACTGCTTTATTGGTTCCAAATATTCCTTCTCCCCAAATCCCGATTTTTTCCGTTGCCGGGATTTGGGTTTTGATACAGCAGATGCTAATTGGCATAGCTTTGGGGTTAACCATACAGATTGCCTTTGCGGTGGTGCGTCATACCGGTGAAATACTTGGTTTACAAATGGGGCTCTCTTTCGCCATATTTTTTGACCCTACCGGTGGCCCGAATATGCCAATCTTGGCACGTATTCTGAATATGCTGATGATGCTGTTATTTCTGGCTTTTGATGGTCATTTATGGATATTGTCTATTCTGGCAGATACCTTTTATTCCATCCCGATTCAATCTACCCCATTGAACCCCAGAGGTTTTCTATTGCTGGCACAAAGTGCCAGTCTGATCTTTATCAATGGCATGATGCTGGCAATGCCAATGATTACTCTGCTTCTGGTATTGAATTTTTCTTTAGGCATGTTGAACCGCATGACACCTCAACTTTCTGTGTTTGTGGTCGGTTTTCCCCTGACCCTGACAGTTGGTATTTTCACACTTTCCCTGTTGTTCCCAATGCTGGTGCCGTTTACTGAGCGGTTATTTGGTGAGATGTTCGATCGTCTGGCATTAATCATTAATAATATGGTGCTGTAGATATTATTTGTCTGATAACCCCGTCATTCGGCGGGATAATTTTTTCGTATTTCTCATTCCTGCTACTGTCCCAATAAATATCACAGTCACCCACTTTGCTCTGTATTTTTTCATCCAGACACCATTCAGATCAGACACCATCCAGACATCGTCTTATCCTCATTCACGATTAATATTACCATTATAAAACTATCGACATACGGTATTTATTTCAGTTAATTTAATTCCTGAACGTTATAATCATGTATGTATTTAATGTGGGAATTCTCCCACCAACCATACCCAGTTCATTCTTATCGAAGGGCAATTAAAAGAAATATTTTATTTATTTTCAAGTGGATGAGACAAACCAAAACCGAACTATTATCAAGGAGAAATGAAAATGTTACCTAATAACTCTTCACATACTTCCTCAGCAGTTCGTAATAATAATTCCCTCCCCCCGCATACATACCCACTTAGTTCTCCTCAGCAAGCCGTCTGGTTTGATCAGGCCATTCACCCCGATGCTTCCCACTACAATCTCAGCCTTTTTATCTGTATCGAAGGCGATCTGAACGAAGAATTATTTGCCCGCGCCTTTGAAAAGGTTGTTTGTAGTCATGACACTCTACGTTTACGGTTTATCAACACTCACACTTTGCCCACCCAGAAGATTATTCATTCCCTCCCTATCACCATGGATATACTCGATTTTTCATCGTATTCAGATGCTGAAAACAGAGTACAACACTACATGGATACCGAGTTTATGCGTCCATTTCAACTGAATGATGAATTGTGGCGTTCCAAGTTATTGCGAGTCAGTCATACCTGTCGGTATTGGCAGTTTTGCGGTCATCATTTGATCATTGATGGGACTGGCCTGTGCATACTACTTGACAAGGTTATTGATAACTATAACCGTTTGAAAAAAGGAGAAACACTGAGCAACTCAGTTCACTCTTATCTGGATTTTATTACGGATAACCTCAATTACCTTGCTTCTGAACATTACTCACAAGATATGCAATTTTGGTTGAAGCGCTATGAAAACCTGCCCCCTCCCTTACTCCAGCACGCTAATTTCAATAACACCGATGCCAATAATATCAAGAACCACAAACAAACTAAGCCTATTGCTTCCAAGCCTGTTATTTGGTCAATTGACCAGACACTGTTTAAACGTATTAAAAAAGCCGGCGGTAAACAGGGATTACCCCTTCTGCATTTCATGTATGCCCTTCTGGCCTGCTACTTCGCTCGAACAGCAGATGTGGATGAAATTGTTATCGGTATTCCCTTACACAATCGTAAAAATATACAACAGAAGCACACAATAGGCATGTTCGCCTCCGTACTCCCCATACGCATCACCCTTTCACCAGAGGATACATTTCGCGATGTCATACGCAAAGCCGCAACCGAATTGAATCTTTGCTACAAGCACCGAAGCTTTCCCATCGTAGAGCTAAATCGACAAATACATACCCGACAAAAAGTCTCAGCTCCTCAATTATTTAATGTCACTTTATCTCTCGAACCGTTCAGCGCTAATCTGCATATGGAAGGAGAAAGTACCAACATCAAACTCTTCGACCTACATTCTGGTGTCCCTTATCCTCTCTCTATCAGAATCAAACAATACACAAACACCGCCCGTCATGAAGATGCTGATTTCCCACTTTCCATTGAGTTCTATTTTTCGCCTGATTACCTGAGTACGAAGGAAGTTATAACGCTTCAGTCCCGCCTTGCCGTTTTGCTTGATGCCGCTCTCACTTCTCTGGAAACACCATCCCTCACAAATACGAAAATAGTCAATCTGCCTATCCTGCCCGACATTGAGCGCCAACAAATTTTGGTGGATTTCAACGCCACCCAAACCGAATTTCCACAGGAGGCGCTGATTCATCAACTGTTCGAAGCACAAGTGCAGCGCACACCAGATGCCACTGCTGTGCTTTTTGCAGAGCAATCATTGAGCTACGAAGAGCTGAATAAACGCGCCAATCGTCTGGCACATCATCTGATTGCGCTCGGTGTGCGTCCTGATGATCGGGTGGCGATTTGTGTTGAACGCAGCCTGGAAATGGTGGTTGGTTTATTAGGTATTCTCAAGGCTGGTGGCGCCTTTGTACCCCTCGATCCGACTTATCCGGCCAAACGACTGGCATATATGTTCAATGATTCAGACCCCGTGGCGCTGGTTACTCAGAAAGCATTTATCCAGACAATTTTTACCCAGACAGTATTTACTCAGAAAACAGTGGCAGAAACGTGGAACAGTAATCTGCCAACTCTATTACTTGATACACCAGAATATTCTGTTTTGGATGAAGGATTAGAAGAAAACCCAGAAGCCCGGTCACTGGGGCTGACTTCCCGCCATCTGGCTTATGTCATTTATACCTCCGGCTCTACAGGGCAGCCCAAAGGCGTCATGATAGAACATCGCAGTTTGTGTAATTATATTATTACCTGGAAAGACGTACTCACCATCACACCAGATCATCGCATCCTGCAATTTGCCTCCAACAGTTTCGATGCCTGCATGTGGGAATGTTTTATGGCACTCATGGCAGGCGCTCGCCTTTATCTTGCCAAACGGGACAACCTTCTGCCGGGTACAACGCTGTCTGACTATTTAGAGGCACATGCGATTACTCTCGCCATCTTATCCCCCACGGTTCTGGCAACAATGAATACTATTCCGGCAACACTGCAAACTTTAATCCTGGGAGGGGAAGCGTGCCCGCCTACGCTGGTCAAACGTTGGGCACAAGGGCGACGGATGTTCAATGCATATGGCCCGACAGAAACCACCATTTGTGCCACTTTTTATCAATGTGACAGTCAAGAAGACAAAGCACCACCGATTGGTTATCCCATTGCTAATACCCAAATCTATATCCTTGATACTTATGGTCAACCCGTTCCGTTAGGGGTTGCCGGAGAGATTCATATCGCGGGTGTCGGCGTTGCCCGCGGCTATCTAAACCGCCCCGAACTCACTGTTGAACGTTTCCTCTCCAATCCGTTCTCTTCTGAGTCTGACGCCCGGATGTACAAAACCGGTGATCTGGGGCGTTGGCTACCCGATGGCAAGATTGAATATCTAGGCCGCAATGATTTTCAAATCAAACTACGTGGCTTACGCATTGAACTGGGAGAGATCGAAGCAAGATTACGGCAATGCCACGGTGTACATGAAGCTATAGTGCTACCCTATGAAAATATTTCCCATGAGGATCTTTCTCATCAGAATACGCCTGATGAGAATAGGCCAGCTTCAAAACATCTGGTCGCTTACTTACTACCTGAGACAGGTATTGAATTAGAACCTATGGCATTGCGGCAACAGCTTTCACAACATCTTGCCGAATACATGATACCCAGTGCCTTTGTGACACTCGATGCCTTTCCTCTGACCCCCAATGGCAAACTCAACCGTCAAGCTCTTCCGAAACCAGATCACACCGCAATCGTCACTCGCAGTTACCAGGCACCTATAGGAGAAATCGAAATCACCCTGAGCCAAATTTGGCAAACATTACTCGGAGTGAAACATGTCAGCCGCTACGACCACTTTTTTGAGCTTGGCGGCCACTCTTTGATGGCCGTTAGCCTGATAGAACAACTGTGCAATCTGGGATGGGGTCTTGATATCCAGATCATATTTACCAGACCAGTATTACACGAGATGGCAAACGCAATACTGTCGGCTCAGCAAGAGGCAATTCAGGGAAATATAGAGCAAGAAAATGCGGCAGTATTCACTGTTCCGCCTAATCTCATCCCTGACGGCTGTACTACCATTACACCCGACATGCTAACTTTAGTTTCCCTGTCTCAACATGAAATTGATGCCATCGCCGCAGCTATTCCCGGAGGGGCTGCCAATATTCAAGATATCTATCCACTCACACCATTACAGGAAGGCATTTTTTTCCATTATCTGTTGCAGAAACAGGGGGATATTTATCTGTTACGCAATTTACTGTCCTTTAATTCCCGCGAACGGCTTGATACCTTTCTGGCAGCCTTACAACGGGTCATTAACCGTCATGATATTCTGCGCACTTCAATCTATTGGCAGGAATTAGCGCAGCCAGTGCAGGTCGTTTGGCGGCAGGTCTCTTTACACATTAATACGTTTTCGGCAAATAGCGAGCAGGAGATCTCCTCTCAATTACTGGCACACTCAGATCCCCACCAGCACCGTTTTGATATAAGTCAGGCTCCGTTAGTCTCTGCCGACATTGCCTATGATCCGGCTCAGAATGCGTGGTTACTGGCACTGTGCATCCATCATTTAATCTGTGACCATATAACACTGGAGCGTATTATTGATGAAATCGGTGTATTATTACGTGGTCATTCCGAATTGCCCAATTACGCCGAAAGCGGGTATCTTGACAGCCGTCATTCTGAAACATTGCCCCCAGTATTACCTTATCGTAACTTTGTTGCGCAATCCCTGCATGTATCGACTTCAACTCACGAAGCCTATTTCCACAAAGTACTTTCTGATGTAGATGCACCAACAGCCTCTTTCGAAATATTGGATCTTCATAGCGGTGAGCAGAAAAATAGCAATAAGCAGCAAATATCGGAAACTAAACAGTCACTTGATACTGCACTGTCCAGAGCGATTCGCACACAAACCCGACGTCAGGGGATCAGTCCCAGTATCTTGTTTCATGTTGCCTTAGCTTTGGTGCTGGCAAAAACCAGCGGGCGTGATGACGTAGTCTTTGGTACGGTATTGTTGGGGCGTATGCAAGGCAGTTCTGGCATCGATCAAGTCATGGGATTGCTTATTAATACCTTACCCATTCGGATTGGACTTACGGAGAATAGCGTACAGACAACCCTTCAAGAGACCTACCTCAACCTGATGAGATTGTTAGAACATGAACAGGCAACACTGACGCTGGCCCAACGCTGTAGCGGCGTCATACCACCTTTACCACTTTTCAACACCCTGCTTAACTATCGTCATAGTCAATCGGATGCCACCTTTGCTAAATTAGAAGGCACACGTCTGTTGATGCAAGAAGAGAGGATTAATTATCCCATCGGTTTGTTTGTCGATGATTGGGGTGATGAGTTTAGCCTGGTTGCCCAAACTGTACCGAATATCGATTCGGTTCGTCTGATTGGCTATATGACCACGGCCCTGGCAGGCTTGGTCAAAGCATTGGAAACCTCACCCCACCAGCCAATTTTAGAGATTTCGATTTTGCCCGCTCGCGAGCGTCAACAATTACTGGTGGATTTCAACACAGTTCAATCCCGTCAAGACTTTTCATTGTCTCAAGATACAGCAGTGGATTTCCCACAATATGATGCACTTATTCACGAATTATTTGAAAAACAGGCACAACGCAATCCTGATGCAATTGCTGTTATTTTTGAAGAGCAGTCGTTAAGTTATGCTGAATTGAACCGTCAGGCCAATCGCTTAGCGCATCGTCTGATTGCCTTAGGTGTCCGTCCTGATGATCGGGTGGCAATTTGTGCTGAGCGCAGTCTGGAAATGGTGGTAGGATTACTCGCTATCCTTAAAGCTGGCGGTGCTTATGTTCCGCTCGATCCAAGCTATCCGGCCGAAAGGCTGACCTATATACTTGAGGATGCGGCTCCTGTTGTCTTACTCACCCAAACACCGTTGATTAACCGGCTGGTCAGCACTGTACCTATTATTGACCTCTGTAATCTTGCATTCCTCATTACGGATATGCCAGCCAGTAACCCTGATCCTCTGCTCCTTGGTCTGACCCCACACCATCTGGCTTATGTGATTTATACTTCTGGTTCGACAGGTTTGCCAAAAGGGGTAATGAATGAGCATCGCGGGATTGTGAATTGTTTACTCTGGGCACAAGAGACTTATCAATTCACCTCTCAGGATCGTATCTTGCAGAAAACACCATTCAGTTTTGATGTTTCCGTTTGGGAGTTATTCCCACCCCTGATGTTTGGTGCTCAATTAATCCTGGCATGTCCTGATGGTCACAAAGATCCGCTCTATTTATTGTCTGAGATAGAAAGGAACAGGATTACTATCATCCACTTTGTACCTACCATGCTACAACAATTTCTCTATGCTATTCCCATCGGGCGTTGTCTTTCTCTGCGTCATATTTTCTGTAGTGGTGAAGCGTTTCCTTATACCTTGCAACAGAAATGTTTGTCTTACTTTACCCATTGTCAATTACATAACTTATATGGCCCCACCGAAGCTGCGATTCATGTCACCGCCTGGCGGTGTGTGCCAGATGGTTATATCGGACGAGTCCCCATTGGGCAGCCGATTACCAATATCCAAATCTATCTTCTTGATCGTCATGGGGAACCGGTTCCAATTGGTGTTACCGGTGAAATTTATATCGGTGGAGTCGGTGTTGCCCGCGGTTATCTAAACCGCCCAGAACTTACAACTGAACACTTTATTGCTGATCCTTTTTCTTCAGCCCCTGATGCCCGCCTATACAAAAGTGGTGATCTGGCTCGCTGGTTACCTGACGGTAATATTGAATACCTTGGCCGGAATGATTTTCAGGTCAAAATACGCGGTTTTCGTGTCGAACTTGGCGAAATTGAGGCCAGACTAGCGCAATGTCACGATGTACTCGAAGCTGTTGTACTTGCTCAAGAAGATACTTCTTATGAAAAAACAGGGGGTGAAAAAACAGGAAGTGAAAAACGTCTGGTTGCTTATCTACTCGCTAAACCAAATGCGATACTGGTGCCAGCAGAACTACGCCGGCAACTTGCACAATACCTTGCCGAATATATGCTACCCTGCGCTTTTGTAACGCTTGATGCCTTTCCGTTGACACCTAATGGCAAACTCAATCGTCAGGCACTGCCAATACCAACGCAGATGGCACGGGTGACCCGTAATTATGCAGCACCCATCGGAAGTATGGAAACGGAATTGGCCGAAATTTGGCAAGAACTGCTGAAATTGGAACAAGTTAGTCGTCATGACCATTTCTTTGAACTCGGTGGTCACTCCCTGCTAGCTATCCAACTTGCTGCACGAATACGCCAGAAACTGGCGCGGGAATTACATTTACAACAACTCTTTTCCCACCCGATTCTGGCCGATTTAGCAACCGTGCTTATCGACACACCGGTGACAAACCAAGTCATTATTCCTGTGACTGATCGTAGTCAACCTTTACCACTCTCTTTCTCTCAACAACGCTTATGGTTCATCACCCATCTCAATACCAAAACCAATCTGGCCTATCATATCCCGCTGGCTCTGCATCTCAGCGGGCATCTCGATCATGCTGCGCTTGCGACTGCGCTTGATCATCTCGTCAGCCGACATGAAAGTTTACGTACCCGTTTTGTCCTGATTGATGAACAGCCTTACCAATATATTGATAGTGCAGATATTGGTTTTTCCCTGGCCTATCAAGATCTGCGCAGCTTAGACGAAACTTCTCGCACGATCCGTATTAACCAATTGGCAGAACTCGAAACACAAACGCCGTTTGACTTTGCTAATGAGCCAATGATCCGAGGACAATTACTGCAACTATCTGATGAAGAACATGTATTGTTTCTGACGCAACATCACATCATTACCGACGGCTGGTCGGTAGGGATACTGCTTCGGGAACTCAGTGCTCTTTACCGTTCCGCACTGGGAAAATATAGCGCTCCTTTACCTCACCTCCCCATCCAATACCCGGACTATGCCGTCTGGCAACAGAAATGGTTACAAGGTGTGGTCTTCACTACACAACGGGATTTCTGGCAAAAACAACTTCAGGATGCACCGGCATTGCTTGATCTTCCTACAGATTATCCACGCCCGCCGGAACAACGATACACTGGCAGTCACGTCCCTGTTCATCTGAATGCCGACTTACTGTCTGCTCTCAAAGCTCTCGGACAGCGTCAAAACACGACGTTATTTATGACGCTGCTTGCGGCCTGGGGGATCGTACTTGCCCGTTTAAGCGGACAGGATGATATTGTCATCGGCACACCTGTCGCTAACCGTTCGCAGAGTGAACTTGAAGGATTGATTGGCTTTTTCGTCAATACCCTGCCTTTGCGCGTTGAGTTGAAATCGGGCGATTCTGTGGCCAATCTGCTCACCCACGTCCGTGAACGTGCGCTGGCAGCTTATGCACATCAAGACTTGCCCTTTGAACAATTAGTGGAAATTCTGCAACCTGAACGCAGCCTGAGCTACAACCCAATTTTTCAGGTTATGTTGGCCCTGAACAATATTTCCACTCAGTCTCTTGAATTGCCTGGTTTATCTGTTTCACCGATAAAACAGCCACATCGCAGTGCGTATTTTGACCTGACGTTGTCACTGTCCGAAACATTGGATGGCCTCAGTGGTTATCTGGAATACGCTTCGGATCTGTTCGAGCACACGACCGCTGAACGCATGGTCGGTTATCTCATCAATGTGCTAACGGCTATGGCAAGCGATGAAACACAAGCCATTGCCCGCCTGCCGATGTTATCTGCTGAGGAACGCCAACAATTACTGGTGGATTTCAATACTCCTCAAACCTGTCAAAATGCCAGGGTCAACTTGCCGGACAATACGTTGATTCATCAACTATTCGAAGCACAAGTACAACGCACACCAAACGCAACAGCAGTGATCTTTGAAGACCAATCTTTGAGTTATCACGAACTTAACTGCCGCGCCAATCAACTGGCACATGGGCTGATTGCTTTTGGTATTCGCCCCGATGATCGTGCCGCCATTCATGTTGAACGGGGTTTAGACATGATTATCGGCCTCTTCGGGATTTTAAAAGCCGGTGCCGGTTATATTCCACTTGATCCAGAATACCCCACCGAACGGCTGGTTTATCAGTTATCGGACTGCAAGCCGGTAATATTGTTGACCCAGAAACAATTACAGACACGTTTACCAATACAGGATATTCCCATCTGGCTGCTGGACGACAAGATTCACCAGGGCAACATGCAAAAACTGCCTGCCTATGATCCTGATAGCCAGCAAATGGGGATCAAACCGCACCACTTGGCTTATATCATTTACACCTCTGGTTCAACCGGAAATCCAAAAGGTGTTATGTTGGAACATCACAATGTTGTTAGCCTTATCCATGCTCAATGTCAGGTGAGTGAGCCTCACTTGGGCGATCGAATCTTGCAGTTTGTGACCTTCGCATTTGACATTTCAGTGTCAGATATTTTTCCTACTTTGTCCTCAGGTGCCACGCTGGTTCTGCGCCCACCCTATATCAAAATACCGGATGTCACCTTTGTCGATTTCTTGTGCGAACAGAAAATAACCATCATCAATATCCCGACCGCCTTCTGGCACCATTGGGTACAAGAAATGATAGTCAGACGCAGTGGTTTCAGCCCCTACCTGCGCATCATTATTGTTGGAGGTGACAAAGTAGAACACCGCTATTTAATGGACTGGCTATCGTACCCGGAAACACAATTCTGCCGTTGGATCAATGCCTATGGCCCCACCGAAATAACCGTTACTGCAACGACTATGCCGATAAACCATATGCTAATAAACAAGGACATAGCAACAGACAAAATCACCAACAACATTCCGATTGGGCGCCCATTATCTAATACTCGTGTCTATATTCTGGATGCACTTGGTCAGCCAGTTCCTATCGGCGTCAGTGGAGAAATTTATATCGGAGGCATGGGAGTCGGCCGGGGTTATTCAAACCAACCTGCGCTGACAGCAGAGAAATTTGTTGTTGACCCTTTTAGTGAGCACCCCAACGCACGCATGTATAAAACCGGTGATCTGGCTCGCTGGCGATCTGACGGCAATATCGAATACCTCGGCCGCAATGATTTTCAAGTCAAGATCCGCGGATTTCGTATTGAACTGGGAGAAATCGAAACCAGATTGCTACAATGTCAGGGCGTACGGGAAGCTATTGTACTTGCCCGCGAAGATGCTTCTTATGCAAAAACAGGTGGTGATAAACGCCTTATTGCTTATCTGATCGCCGAATCCAATACAAAACTTGTGCCCGCAGAACTGCGCCAACAACTTGCACAATATCTTGCTGATTATATGCTGCCCAGTGCATTTGTGATACTGGATGCTTTTCCGTTGGCTCCCAATGGCAAACTCAACCGCCAGGCCCTGCCGATGCCGGATCAGTCATCAATCGTGACTCATGCTTATGAAACACCGCTCGGTGAAAAAGAAAGAGTTCTGGTGGAGATCTGGCAAACATTATTAGGAGTGGAAAAAGTTGGCCGTTATGACCATTTCTTTGAACTGGGCGGTCATTCTCTGATGATTATCAATCTGATCGAACGACTGCGCAGCCGGGGTTGGAGCCTTGATATGCGCACTGTGTTTGTCACTCCGATATTGGCTGAAATGGCAAAATTCATGCAGGATATTGAAAATAATGCAGCCACATCCCCTACGCCCGCTATACCGCCTAATCTGATCCCTGATGACTGCACTGCCATTACTCCTGATATGCTGCCACTGGTTTCTCTGACACAACCTGAAATTGATACTATCGCCGCCACCATTCCCGATGGCATCACCAATATTCAGGATATCTACCCACTTGCACCATTACAGGAAGGTATGTTGTTCCACCATCTGATGCAAACACAAGGAGACGTTTATCTGTTACAAACTTTGTTTGCGTTCGACACCCGCGAACGTCTTGATGCTTTTCTGGTGGCCTTGCAACAGCTCATTAACCGCCACGATATTCTGCGCACAGCTATCTGTTGGGAGGGTTTAACACAACCCGTACAAGTTGTCTGGCGTCAGGCTTCCCTGCCTATCAACACTTTTGTGCCAGACGGTGATAAAGATATTTCTTCCCAATTGCTGGCGCATACCGCCCCACGCCAGTGTCGCCTTGATATAAGCCATGCACCGCTATTCTCTGCCGATATTGTCTATGATCCACATCAAGGTGAATGGTTGCTGGCTTTCTGCTGCCATCATATACTTAATGATCATATGTCGCTGGATATTATCGTCGCTGAAATCAAAGAACTTCTGCACCCGCATACCAAATTGTTACCTCCTGCACTGCCTTATCGTCACTTTATCGCTCAGTCTTTATGCATACCGATATCAGATCACGAAACCTTTTTCCGTGAAATGCTCGTCGATGTGGATACACCCACTGTGCCTTTCGGAATAGTGGATATCTACCGTGAAAATAGGCAGATAACCGAAGTCATCAAGCCACTTAATGCCACCCTATCCAGAGCTATCCGCAAACAGGCGCGTCGTCAGGGAGTCAGCCCCGGAGTATTGTTCCATGTCGCGCTAGCACAAGTTCTGGCAAAAATAAGCGGGCGAGATGATGTCATTTTCGGGACAGTCTTGCTCGGACGCATGCAAGGAAACGCTGATATTGATCAGATCCTGGGGTTGTTTATCAATACTCTGCCTGTACGCATCCGACTTGCAGGCAACAACGCACAGGAAACTGTGCAAGCGGCTTACCGCAGTCTGACGCAGTTACTTGAGCACGAACAGGCACCACTGGCGCTGGCTCAGCGCTGTAGTGGTGTAACACCGCCTCTGCCACTGTTTAATACACTGCTTAACTATCGCCATAGCCAATCAAACCTTACCAACACGCTATGGGAAGGCATACGTCTAGTGACAGGGCAAGAAAGAACTAATTACCCTCTCTATTTAGCAATAGATGATTTGGGCAGAGGTTTCCTGTTGACGGCCCAGACTGTATCGGGAATCGATCCAGCGCACTTGATTGCCTGCATGACAACGGCCCTGACAGATCTGGTAAAAGTATTGGAAGATGAACCTCATAAACCAATCATGGATATTTCTATTTCGTCTGATAAAGAACGCCAACAATTCCTGGCGGATTTTAATACTGTTCAGGCTGGCTTAGCGCAAGATTTACTGATACCAGATCAATCTACCGTTGTAACTTCCGGCTATTCCGACTATAAAGCGCCGCTCGGTGAGGTAGAAATTGCACTGGCTGAAATATGGAAAAAGTTGCTGAAACTGGAACAGGTAGGCCGCCATGATAATTTCTTCACGTTGGGAGGCCACTCATTGATAGCGATACAAGTGTTAGCCCGTATGCGTGAACAAAACATGGAGATCCCACTAGCAACGTTATTTACTCATCCCACATTATGTGAACTGGCTAAGGCCATAAACCAAAATCACTCAACCAAATTTAATAGTTCAAACTGTAATCACTAACTGAAATAAAAATTCATCGGCTCCACAATCTGTCTATAAACTGTGGAGCCACTTCTCAATTCGTTATCTAACAACCTTTAATTAAAATTAGGTTGACCATTGGACGCTGTTACCCCACCATCCACTGGCAAATTCACACCATTTATGAAACTGGCATCTTCACTCGCCAAAAATGCAATAGCGGCGGCCACTTCATGCGGCTGCCCTGGTCGTTTCAACGAAATACGGCTATCGAAAGACCTAAGAGTTTCCTCGTCAAGACACTCAACCATCGGGGTTAATACTAAACCTGGGCAAACAGCATTGACACGAACACCTTGTGAACCATAATCCAGCGCCATAGCACGAGTGAGATTAACGACAGCGCCTTTTGACGCACAATAGTGAACGCTCCCCCAATCACCTCCTAAGCCAGATATGGAGGCATTATTAACAATACATCCTTTACTTTTCAACAAATGAGGTAAAGCAAAATAGCTACAATTAAGCACACCATTAAAATTCGTCGCCAATACCGCATTACCCTCTTCTTCTGAGAGACTCAATAAATCGCCGATTGCATACAACCCTGCATTGTTCACCAGAATATCGATCCGGCCAAAATACCTGACCGTTTCATCAACCATATTTTTGACTGATTCCCGATCTGTCACATCAGTCTGGATCACCAACGCTTTTTTTGATGATAGTTCACTGAAAACACGATGAAGCTTATCAGTATCCCGTCCTGCTAATACAACAATGGCACCCTCTTGCGAAAAACGTTTCGCTGTAGCCTCCCCCATACCACTTCCTGCGCCAGTAATAATGACAACCTTATCCTCAAACCGAACCATGTTATTACCCTCATTGATGTAATTTCAACGCTCGTTATAAATCCAGAGATAGCAATATTCTTAATCCCATTTTTCCTGACTGGAATTTATTTTCCAGTGAGCATTGCGTATTTCAGATATTGATTGAGATATGGAAACTGATTTATTCAAGATAGATATTATCTTATCGCCAGAAAATGTATTTTAAAATTTATAAAAACAAGAAATGTTTAACTATCATATCCTCCAGAATATAATTTGTTAATTATCTTGTTATTTCCTTTTTTATGCCTGATTGACTATTAATTATTCAATAAAAGATTCATCAATATTTTTTCAGTGAAATTGGAGAACGGTACTACAAGCATCATTCTTCTCACAACTAAATCTGACCTAATTTAATACAAGTCAGATATAATCTTGTTTTTTCTAACAAAATGATGCATTATCCTGATTTTTGCAGTTTAGTAGGTAATAAAAAGTGAAAATGAAATCATTATACATCTCCGCAATCACAACCTTTGCAATTATCATCAGTGGATGCCAATCCAATGCGGATTCATTTGCAGCAGATGTTTATGACACAACTCAATTAAACGAAAAACAAGAAACAAAGACAATCAATATCATTTCTGTTCTTCCTGCCAAAATCGTTGTGGAAAACAACACGAATAAACAAGCAGCCCAAACATTTGGTGCCATTCTTGGTGCTGTGGCTGGCGGTGTTGTGGGTTATAACGCAGGTCCCGGTTCCAGAGCAGGTATTGCGGCGGGTGCAATCGGTGGTGGCGCGCTTGGTGCTGCAGCAGGATCAATGGTAGATGATAAAGTCATCGTTGAAGGTGTCTCTCTTACCTATAAAGAAAACACTAAAATTTACACTTCAACTCAAGTTGGGCGTACATGCCAATTCACGCCAGGGCTAGCCGTAGTCATTTCAACCAAAACAAATGAAACACGCGTTCAGCCTAATGCTACGTGCCAAGATAAAAAATAAGCAGGTGAATCATGATTAAAAAAATTCTTATTGCATCTTTACTGATCACACTATCCACTCCTGTATTTGCTTCATCTCTTCAAAGCCAGCTTTCTGCCATTGCTCAGGCAGAAAGTGAAGGTAAAGCAGAAGAACAAAAGTAAGCGCTCAATTAAACCGTGCAGTTCACATTATATCGCTGGTGTTCAAATTCCACGGCA